>JARLHS010000108.1 GCA_031292115.1 Clostridia bacterium
CTGCGAAAGCGCCTGCCCCCAGCATATCGATATCATACAGAAGCTCAAGGATGCGCACGAGGTGCTTTCGGGGAAATAGAGGCCGTTCGAAACAAAGCACCATGAGAAATATGCATGAAACAGAACCTCTGAAGGTCTCAAAATCGAGACTTTCCAGAGGTTCGGTTTTTGCCCTGCGATCGGGGGATATGCAGGGCGTCTGTGAATCTTGATGTCAGAAAATCATTTTGAAACGGCCCCGACCGCTCTTTGTCAGGCAGTTATTCTTCGATCACGACCGCCCTGCAGGGCGTGCAGCTTGTGCGCGGGATTTTCAGCGGCAGCACGGTCAGCCTGCTTCTCGCGGCGCCGCAGGCTTCGAGGCCGACGGCGGGGCCGATCATGAGGATATCGGCCGCGTAGAAATCAGGGAAGATCCCTTCGGGCTTCTCGAGATTTTCCCATCTGGCAGAGTCGCCGCCGAGCATGAAAGGCTTTTTTGAGATCAGCCACCGCATGGCGTCGCGCGTGATAAAGGGGCTCAGATTCAAGTAATCCGCATCCATCCAGTATCTGCCCCAGCCGGTGCCCAGCAGGATGGCATCGCCGGGCCGGATATCGCCGGCGTTGGGGCAGCGCTCAAGGTCTTCGACCGTAATGCCCCTTCTTCCGCGGGCGGCGTCCATATTCCAGTTCCCGAGGTTTAAAACGACGCAGGGCAGGTCGATGAGCTTTTCAACCGGGACTTCGATGAGCGGATAGCTCTTTTCGGTGCCGTAGAAATGAGCGGGCGTTTCAAGATAGGTGCCGGTCTGGGAGTGCATGCCCTCAAAGAGCTCGCAATAGACAGGCCCTTTCACCCATGGCACCGGGGGGAGCGGCCGGATGCTGAAGCTGGGGAACGGCGCTTCGTAGCCCCACATGCCGTCCTGCATCGTGCCTGTGATGTCGATGATTTTCTTCATAGTAAAGGCCCCTTTTGTTGAAATATTATACTTTTCTCCCATTAAACTGCGGATATAATTCCGCAGTTTAATGCCTGCCGCTTTGCGGCATCTGGTGGCGGTAGCCGCCGGGAGAGCCGTTTAATACCAATCTCGCAAAAACATAACATGTTTTTGCACGCCGCTGGAAGCGGCGATAAAAAAGCGATTTTATCGCTTTTTTAATTGGAGATTAGTATTACATGGCTTCGAGGAAAACCGGTATGCCCGAGCGCTCGAAGACGCCTCGGAGTTTCAGCAGATAGTCTGTGCCCTGCGGCTCGGCGCCCTCGAGCCGGTAGGGGGCGAAGCTCCCGCCGCGGTAGATGCTGCTCTGCGCGTACTTTGCCTCGGCAAGGCGGTTGTATGGCAGCAGCTCCACGCGGACGATGCGGCGCCCCAGCCGCCCGCTGATAAACGCCGCGGTCTCTTCCATATCGGATGGTGAATCGGTATACCCGGGGATCAACGGAATTCTGATGATGATATTTTTCTTTAAATCGGCAAGCCCTGCGAGATTTTGCAGAATAAGGCCGTTGTCGGCGCCCGTGTATTCCAGATGCCTCGCGGGATCCGTCACCTTGATATCGTAAAGGAAGAGATCCGTATATTCGGCGACTTTTTCAAAGTCTTCCCACGCGGCGTATCCGCAGGTATCGATCGCGGTATGGATCCCGTTTATCCGGCATAATTTCAGAAAGCCCCGAAGAAATCCGGCCTGCAGCATCGGCTCACCGCCGGAGACCGTTACGCCTCCGCCGGAGTTGTCAAAGAATAGTTTGTCCTTTTTGACTTCGTCAATCAATTCTTCCGCGCCGAAGGCCCTGCCCGCCAGCTTTCTTGCCTCACCCGGGCAGACCTCGGCGCATTTACCGCATCGCAGGCACAGCTCCCTGTCGACCTGGCCGGCAGGCTGCGACAGCGGGCATGCGGCGAGGCATTTCCCGCAGCCGA
The DNA here is from genome assembly GCA_031292115.1 of Clostridia bacterium. Classification (GTDB taxonomy): domain Bacteria; phylum Bacillota; class Clostridia; order Oscillospirales; family Ethanoligenentaceae; genus JARLHS01. The sequence goes on from JARLHS010000108.1 coordinate 1,917, forward strand.
TGCACAGGTGCGGAAAAAATGAGATTTCCGGCCGTGCATCCTGCGATTCGGGGTTCTGGCACCAACGGCAACTCAGGGGGCACCCTTTCAAGAATACGGTCGTACGGATGCCCGGCCCGTCGTGGATCGCGAATTTTTTGATATCAAAAACGACCGCCTTGTCTTCCATCAGAGCCCCTGCTCCGTTCTCGCGATCAGATGATCCTGATATTCCTCGGGAAGTGAAACGAAATAGGTGCTGAAGCCCCACACCCTGACCATCAGATCGCGGTAGTTCTCCGGGTGCGCTTTTGCGTCGAGCAGGGTTTTGTTGTCGATCACATTGACCTGGGTCTGCAGGCCGCCCAAAGCAAAGTGGGTCTTGATCAGCGCAATGAATTTTTCTTTGCTTTCGTCTGTTTTCAGGGCGCTCGGATGAAATTTCAGATCAAGCATCTCGCCGCCGGGGCAGCTCGACGGGTCGATCTTCGCGGCGGATCTGATTATCGCGGTCGGACCGTTTTTATCCGCGCCGGGCTGCGGTGAAATATTGCTTGCGTAAAACTCGCCCGCTTTCCTGCCGTCGGCGGAAGCGCCGAGCCGCTTTGCGAGCGCCACATACCCGAGCGCGCTCGAGACTCTCGCTCTGTACGGCTCGCCGAAATTATTCCGGTGCTTTGAGACCTCGCGCGAATAAAACCGGACGATTCTTTTCGCGATCAGGTCGACTTCGTCGACATCGTTGCCGAATTTGGGCAGCCGGCTGATGATTTCCTGCCGAAGCTCCTCGTTGCCCTCATAGTTGCTGCGCAGGATGCTGACGAGCTGTCTCAGGCTCAGCCTGCCGTCTTCATACACCAGCTTCCGGATGGCATAGAGGGCATCCGCGCAGTTGGAAAGCGAGGATAGCTGGAAATCCGTTTCGTTGTACCGGCAGCCGCCTTGTCGGATATCCTTGCCGTTTTCCATGCAGTCGTCCATCATGGAAGAATAGAACGGGCTGTACGTGAGCATGGCTTTATTGCAGTTGGAGGAAACCATGTCGATGTTGTGCTTGATCTGCACCTTAAAGACGTTAAAGAGATCGTCAAAGGTTTCGAAATTCTCGACGTTTCCCGTTTCAACGCCCCATTTTCCGCCGATCAGGCCCGCCGCGTTCCTGTCGGGAGGCAGGATGTTTTCCCCGTTGTTGAGTGCCCATTCCAGCGCCCTGAGGCAGTCGATCATGCCGAGATTCCGGTTGAAGCTCCTGCCCTGCGTGATAATCTCCCAGCAGCCGGAGCCGCAGTAATCCCTCGCATCCTCAAGCGTATAATAATCCCCGATATTCATCATCGCGGGGATGATGGCGTCGTCGTTGTCATAGGTCGGGAACCCCATGCCCATCGCCGAGAGATCCGCCGCCGCCTTCCACAGTGGGTGAGGGGATTTGCCGCTGAGCCTCAGATGCAGCTTCGGGTCGGTCAGCCGCAGGTCTTTTACGACGTCGATGCAAAGATAGGTCAGGTCGTTCGTGGCGTCCCAGCCGGTCTTCGGGTCGATGCCGCCAAGCGTGATCGACTGGCCCGTGTCGCTCTCAAATTTTCCGGCCTCACCGTGGGTTCTGTCGATCTCGAAATTGAGCTTGATAAACATGCATTCAAGCAGCTCCAGCGCGCTTTCTCTCGAAATCCTGCCGGACTCGATATCCTTCTGATAATACGGATAAAGATACTGGTCGATCCTCCCGAGAGGCACCAGATAGCCGCCTTCGACCCAGATGAGGAAATGGATAAAATACAGCAGCTGCAGCGCCTGCCAGAAGCTTTGCGGCGCGCCTTTCTCGAGCGTGCGGAGGTTGGATGCGATGGCCTGAAGCTCCGCACGCCTTTTTCCGTCGTCCTCTTTTTTGAGCTCCGCCTCCGCAAGTTTCTCATAGCGCTTCATCAGGCTGACAGCGGCTTCGAGCGCAATCGCGGCCGCCTGATAAAAATTCGCCTGCCTTACGTCGACCGATGCGCGCCGCTTTTCTTCGGCCTGCGCGGCGAGCGCGGGAAGGCCCATGGGCAGAATCCTGTAATAGGCGGGGTTGCTGCTGTTGGGGATCCCGAAGCCCCTCGCATCCTGGCCGAGGTTAAAAACCTGATCGAAGAGGTTGTCATAGCCCCGGGTTTCGATATGCGGGTTCCCGGTTTCCTTCTCGTGCTCCGTTGCATAATCCGGCAGCGTGTAGACGGTCTTTCCCCCGACGATCAGCTCGCCCTGCTGTATGTAGACCGGCATCACCTCGAGCGCCTTTTCAAATGCCATCGCCTTTCGTACGGCATAGGGCAGAGCCGAAGTGCTGCCGTCGACGATGGAAAGGTCAAGGCTCTCTTTTCGGAATTGCTTGTGTGTGCCGGCAAAGAAGGCTTCTCTCAGCGAACGAATCCTGTCTTCCATGCATCCTCTTTCCTTTCCGACTTTTTGGGGCTTCACTAATCTGAGCGGGTAATGCATCGCGAAATAGAGATGATCTGATTTTTAAATTGTGAAAATGAACTGCCAATGGACGCGCCGGTTTCAAACGCGCGGTCTGGTAAAGGCTGATGTCGTGCGGCGACCGGTCGCCAAAAGCGACGCCCATATTGCTGCGCTGCCGCAGGAATCA
>JARLHS010000109.1 GCA_031292115.1 Clostridia bacterium
CTCGTGCATACCGCCTTGCGGGTAAATAAAAAGAGACACAGTAGCAGGGGCTCTTGACACCAGTACCATATCTCTAAATCTCGACTTTATTGTAGCACGGATCGCCGGCAATGTCAAGCGGATATTCCGGTGAAGCGGGACGGAGCTTACACCTTATAAAGATGCAGCCGGTGATCCCGGAAGTCAATCGTGTAATGCCACAGGCTCACCGTGTTCTCGCCGGCATCGGGGTTAGAGTAATGCTTATAGAGCAGAAGCAGCATGATGAGCGAGAAGGCAACCTTGATGCTGAATATCGGCTCAGTGAAGAGCGCGACGGCAAACGCGCAGGCGACGCCGGCGATCAGGCGCGTGGAGTTGGGCCGGATGACCAGCACAAAAGTGAAAAATGCCAGGACAATCGCCATCACAAAGACCACCCTGCTCAGCTGAATGATCCCGAGCAGCGAGCCGAATGAGGCTGAAACCGCCTTGCCGCCCCTGAAGCCCAAAAGCGGCGAAAACGCGTGGCCCAGGGCGGGCGCCACGATCACAGGCACGAGATACGCTCCCCGGATATTCAGCAGCGCCGTGGCGACAAACACCGGGCAGAAGGCCTTGAGGACATCCAGCGCCATGCAGAGCCCGCCTACGGCCGGGCCGGCGGCCCTGATCGCGTTGGTGCTGCCCGGATTTCCGTCCTCGCCGATTTTGCGCACATCCACACCGGACAGTACCCTCGGGATAAAATAGGAATACATGATCGAGCCGCTGAGAAACCCCACAACCGATGCGACGATACACCAGAAAAGCATCATAATCCCCCTCCCCGGTTTACTGGCAGAGCTCCTTCCCGCCGGCCTTCGCCATGCTGATCAAAAGCTCCCCTACATGGATATCGGTATCCCTGTCGAAATATTCCTCCTGCGCGCGCAACATCGCCGCCGCGCCTTCGGGTGCCCGCACCAGCGCAACCGCTGCGTCGGCCGCGTCGCGGATATTCGGCTTGAAAACCGCGACGCCGAGCGAAGACAGAAACCGCGCGTTCATCTCTTCGCCGCACGGAATCGGGTCGGTCAAAACGATGGGGACCCGCTTGGTGAGCGCTTCGGTGGAGGAAAGCCCCCCCGGCTTGGTCAGAAGGACGTCGGCCGCATCCATCAGCACCTCGATGTCGTCGACAAAATCCATGACGACGAGATTTTCAGGCGCTTGCGCACGCATTTTCTCCGCTAGATTTCGATTATTACCACAGACGGCAACGACCTGTGCATCGGGCATCCGCTCATGAATCGCGCCGGCGAGCTGAGGTATCCTTCCATAGCCCATGCTGCCGCCCATGATGACAAAAACATGCTCCGCGCTGAGGCCGAAGGCCGCGCGTGCCTCTTGTTTTGATCTTCTGCTTTTAAAACGGCTGCAGACGGGGATACCTATCGGGGCGAGCTTCTCGGCGGGTATGCCCTTTTTTATGAATTCCTCCCTCAGCACGCGCGAGGGAATAACGTATTTCTCAAGGCGTGTCTCTTCCCAGAAGGGGCTGCAGGTATAATCGGTAACGAGGCCGGCTGCCGGAGTCTCAAGGCCGCATACAAGCTTGAGGTAGGTGATGGCCTGCGCACTGAAGATGTGCGGGCAGAGGATCACATCCGGGCCGATCTCACCGATCTTTCGCATGAGCTCTTTTGAATAGAGCGAGTTGAGGTAATAGATGGGCGAATGGTGCTTTGGTGAGCTGATCAGTGCCCCCAGGCTGTAAAGAAACCTGAAAAACCATGGTATATAGGTTGTCACGAACGCATATGTATTGGAGACCGATCCGGAAACATTCTTGTTTCCGGATTTCAGGATATCCGCTACGACGGCTTCGCAGTCTCCCCTTGTGTTGATGTAATCAGCAACCGCTTTCGAGGCGGAGTTGTGCCCCTCCCCTGTTTTGGTGGAAAGTATCAATACCTTCATAGCCGCCCCCATTTGATTCCCATTTCGGATGTCTGTCCTATGGTATCTATTTCTATTTCCCTCGTTAAGTTTTATAATGCCCCCAGCGAACCGCATACCACTATCCGTCAGCATAAATAATGCGCCTGTGATTCTGACAGATATACGGACGGGCTAAACGCCATAGCGCGTGCGATTTTTCGCTTCGCGCAGCGCACCTGTGAAACAGATCGCTCAATAGTTTGATCTAATGAAAAATCAGATCAAATGCTTATTGCGTTATTTATATCATAGCCTGAATAGGTGGATTTGTCAAACAGATTTCCGGCCCTTCAACCCTGTCACAGCCCGCGGCTGCGCGCCGTAAAAGTACGGGGCCCGCCGCCCGAAGCGCGGATGAGCGCCGGCAGATGGCAGAGCATAGCAATGGTGGCCGCGATGAAAAAGCCGGTGGCGTCAAGCAGCACGTCGCGCAGCGACGAGGTACGGCCTGTGACGAGAAACCGCTGGATGATCTCTTCGTCGATCATCGCCGTAAGCGGGCCGATGAGAAAAAACAGCCAGGCGGCCCGCCGGCGCCGCACGGGGATACGCCATGCGTTCGCACAGCAGAGCAGGCCAAGGACGGCGTATTCAAAAACATGGGCGGTCTTCCTTACGAAGGCCTCCGCGTCGATGACCTGTCCCTTCGGGACAAAAGGCCGGTACAGGTTGTAAATTCCCGTGTCTACCCGGATGTTTACCCTTTCAAGGAACGTGAGCAGAGCGTTCTCAACAGCGGACGATTCGCTGTGCGAGCTTGCGCCGGAGCGCAGCGAGAAGCTGAAGATCACGATAATCCATGCCGCGAGCAGGATGATGAGCAATCGGTTTTTCTTCATTCCATATCTCCCTCAGGCGGCACGAAAATTCCCCCGTCGATCGGGGAGCCTGCCGTTGATGCCCGTTCCGTGCCGAACGGCAGGCAGCGAACTGATAGTTTATACTATTTTCTTTTTAATCGGTAGATAATATCTACCGATTAATGCCGCCGCA
>JARLHS010000110.1 GCA_031292115.1 Clostridia bacterium
GACCAGGTTGAGCACCTCTTCGGGGACCTCACGCACGAGAACATCGACGGATTCGGGGTTGTTCGTGCCGCCGCCGGCGACCATCGTGTCGCGGATATGCTCCTCAAAGTTCTCCTCCGTGCAGTCGAGCGAAGCGGCGATACCGCCCTGCGCGAGCGCGCTGTTTGAAATCTCGGCTTCGTCCTTTGAAATAATCAGCACGGAAAACTCCGGCGGGGCGCAAAGCGCAGCATAAAGCCCCGCAACACCGCTTCCGGCGATGATCAGGTCATAGGTTTCCTTCATCAGGTTCACCTCTGGTTAATATTGAACGGATAATTGCATACTATTTTAGCACACTTGCCCATGAAAGTGTTAGCAAATTTAAAAAAAACCGCTTCCGACCGGAAAAAGTGCCGCGTTCAGGCCACTGCGGCCTCCCTGAAACGCGCCTGGCACGGCACGGCGGCCCTGCCGGAACCCGCGGCGATCGCCCCTTGAAGCCTGATCAGATCACAAATCCACCGTTAGGCGCGAGCACCTGCCCGGTGATAAAATCCGCCGATTCCGACGCGAGGAAGACGATGGCGCGCGCGGCGTCAAACGGCGTTCCGAGCCGCATCAGCGGCGTTTCCCCGATCAGCGCACACCGATCGTCCTGTGAGAGGCCGGCGTTCATGCCCGTATCGATCACGCCGGGCGCGACGCAGTTGACACGGATGCCGGAGGGCCCGAGCTCTTTGGCAAGCGCCTTTGTGAAGCCGATCACCGCCGCCTTTGCCGTCGAATAATGGACCTCGCACGACGCACCCGCCTGCCCCCACATCGAAGAAACATTGACGATCGCCCCGCATTTACGGTGGATCATCTGCGGCAGCACACACTGGCAGCAGTGGAACGTCCCCTTGACGTGCACGTCCATCATCCTGTCCCATTCCGCCGGGGTGATATCGGTGAAAAGCCTCTGCTGCGCGATGCCGGCGTTATTCACGAGCACGTCGATTGCGCCGAAGGTATCCAGCGCGCTTTGCACCATCGATTCCACCTGCGCGCGGTCGGCGACATCCGCCCGCAGAGCTGCCGCGCCGCAGCCGCGCCGGGAAAGCTCCGCCGCCAGCGACTGAGCCTCGCCTTCGGAGTGCAGGTAGTTGATCACGACATTGAAGCGCTCCGCGGCAAAAAGCTCCGCGGCCGCGCGGCCGATTCCGCGTGAAGCCCCCGTGATCAGCACCGTTCTGCCCATTTTGCTGCCTCCCCGCCCGCCGCTGCCGTTTTTTTCATTGTAGCCCGCTTATCGCGCGCTGTCAAGCGCGGGAATTTATCCGACAAAAATCCCTCTATATGTGGGCAATTTATTATTGACTAATACCACATATGGTGCTAACATGAGGATATCACTCAAAATCACGCAGAGGGGGCGGGCCGGAAAAAACTCCGGCCACGGACATGATTACTACCATCATCAAACGCGACGGGCGCGAAGCCCCGTTTAATCTTGAGAAGATTTCAAACGCCATCCACAAGGCGTTGAGGGCCGCGGGCACGGGGGATGAAAAGCTCGCGTTCGGGCTCGCCGTGAAGGCCGCCGCGAAGCTTGACGCCTTATTCGGCTCCGACGCACAGGCCGGTGCGGGGCGGGGCGCACCCACCGTTGAGGAGATTCTGGATATTGTCGAGAAAACGCTGATTGACGCCGATCTTGCCGGCGCCGCGAAGGCTTACATATTGTACCGCGCGGAGCGCACGCGCGCGCGGGAGATGAATACCCGCCTGATGCGCACCTATGAGGAGATCACCAACCGCGATTCAAGGGAGAGCGACCTCAAGCGCGACAACGCCAACATCGACGGAGATACCGCCATGGGAGCGATGCTCAAATACGGCTCGGAGGGCGCGAAGATCTACAATGAGATGTATATCCTTCGCCCCGAGCACGCGAGGGCGCATCGTGACGGCGACATCCACATCCACGATTTCGATTTTTATACGCTCACCACGACCTGCTGTCAGATCGATATCCAGAAGCTCTTTAAGGGCGGGTTCACGACGGGGCATTGCTTCCTGCGCGAGCCCAATGACATAGCGAGCTACGCGGCGCTCGCCTGCATCGCCATCCAGTCCAACCAAAACGACCAGCACGGCGGCCAGAGCGTTCCAAATTTCGATTACGGCCTCGCCGACGGCGTGCGCAAGACCTTTGCGCGAAAATATGCCGAAAACCTCACCAAGGCGCTTGAATTCGCGGGGGAGGCCGGCGCCGGGGAGAGTGTCGCGGCCGCCGTCGCGGAGCTCAGAGCGCATGGCCTGACGCCCGCCCTTTCGGGCGAAAGCGGCTGGCAGGCGGAGGAATTCAGGCTTCTTTCCGGCAGGTTTGACGCGCAGACGCTGAAAAAGGCCCAGAAATTCGCCCTCGACCATACCGTGAGCGAAACCGACCGCGCCACCTTCCAGGCGATGGAGGCGCTCATCCATAACCTCAACACGATGCACAGCCGCGCCGGCGCGCAGGTGCCGTTCAGCTCGGTCAATTACGGCACCGACACATCGCCCGAGGGGCACATGGTGATGAAAAACATGCTGCTTGCCACCGAGGCGGGGCTCGGCTACGGCGAGACGCCGATTTTCCCGATCCAGATCTTCCGCGTCAAGGAGGGCGTCAATTATCGCCCGGGCGACCCGAACTACGATCTTTTCCGCCTCGCCTGCCGCGTCAGCGCCAAGAGGCTTTTTCCGAATTTCTCGTTTATCGACGCGCCGTTCAACCTGGCGTACTACAAGCCCGGCCGGCCTGAGACCGAGGTGGCTTATATGGGCTGCCGCACGCGCGTGATCGGCAATGTTTACGACCCCGAGCGTGAAATTGTCACGAGCCGCGGCAATCTGAGCTTTACATCGATCAACCTGCCCCGCATTGCCATCCTGAGCAAACAGGACGTGGCGGAATTCTACAGGCGGCTCGATGAGCTCATCGACCTGAGCATCGATCAGCTGCTCGAACGCTTTGAAATCCAGTGCCGCAAGAAGGTGCGCAATTTCCCGTTTCTCATGGGCAACGGCGTGTGGCTTGATTCTGAAAATCTCGGGCCGGACGACGAAGTGCGCGAGGTGCTCAGGCACGGTACGCTCACGCTGGGCTTCATCGGCCTCGCCGAAACGCTCAAGTCGCTCACGGGGAAGCATCACGGCGAGTCGGAATCCTCTCAGCGTCTCGGGCTTGAGATTGTGGGGCACATGCGCCGGCGCATGGACGAGGCGGCGAAGAAATACCACCTGAATTTCTCACTGCTCGCCACACCCGCCGAGGGGCTTTCGGGCCGGTTTGTCGAGCTCGACAAAAAGCGCTTCGGCATCCTCCCCGGTGTGACCGACCGCGAATATTATACGAATTCGTTCCATATACCCGTTTATTTCCCGATCAGCGCCTATGACAAGATCCGGCTCGAAGCGCCCTATCATGCGCTGACCAACGGCGGCCATATCACCTATGTGGAGCTCGACGGCGACCCGACCAAAAACCTCGACGCGTTCGAATCGGTGATCCGCTGCATGAAGGAAAGCGGAGTCGGCTACGGCTCGGTAAACCACCCCGTTGACCGCGACCCGGCGTGCGGCTTCAACGGCATCATCGGCGACACCTGCCCGAAATGCGGCCGCGCGCAGGAGGACGGCGGAGCGCCGTTTGAACGTATCCGGCGCATCACGGGTTACCTCGTCGGCACGCTCGACCGCTTCAATAACGCCAAACGCGCCGAGGAAAGGGATAGGGTCAAGCACCTCAGTGTGGATGCTCCCGCGAAGTCGATGGAGCCCCTTTGAGCACGCTCCGGCTCGCGGGCGTCATTCGCGAATCGATCGTCGACGGGCCCGGCATCCGGTTCGCCGTTTTCGCGCAGGGCTGCCCGCACCGCTGCCCGGGCTGCCACAATCCGCAAACCTGGCCGTTTGAGGGCGGCAGCGAGGCCGAGCCGGAGAAAATCATCGGCGAAGCGTGCAAAAACCCCCTGCTCAGGGGCATCACGCTCAGCGGGGGGGAGCCTTTCTGCCAGTGCGCGGCAATGGCAGAGCTTGCCGCGCTCGCGCACGCCCGGGGGCTGGATGTCGTCACCTACACAGGCTACACATTTGAGCGGCTGCTCGAAAAGGCGAAGGACGAGCCCGAAACGGCCGAGCTGCTCGGGCAGACCGATCTGCTGGTCGACGGGCCGTTTATCGAGACCCTCAAAAGCTACGACCTGCTTTTTTGCGGCTCCTCAAACCAGCGCGTGCTTGACCTGCGCGCCTCACTCGAAAAGGGTGAGGCGGTGCGGGCGGAGCTCGGCGGGGATGCGGGATTCCGACCGGCATGAGCGCCGGGTGAAAAACAGGGAATGCGCGCGCCCGATATCAATGGATGGTTGATCTATTTTGCCGCCGCGGTCATATAATTGAACTGTACGGGATTCCTTACAGGCTGAGGAGCCGTGTCTGAAATACCGATTTCCAAGGAGGATATATATGAAGATTGTTGTGCTTGCGGGCGGGCTCAGCCCCGAACGCGACGTGTCGCTCTCTTCCGGCAGCCTGATCGCCAATGCGCTGATGGAATCGGGGCATGAGGTGCTGCTGCTGGATGTGTACGAAGGAATAAAAGCCGGCGAGGGGGATTACGCCGGGTTATTCAAAAATCTGGCGCAGGGGAAAAAGTATCGGTATGAGATCCCGGAGTCGGAGCCGGATCTTGACGCGATCAGGAGGCGCAATAACGGGCAGACGTCGCTGATCGGGGCAAATGTGCTCGGGCTCTGCGGATTTGCCGACGTCGTGTTTATCGCGCTGCACGGCGCCATGGGGGAGAATGGGCAGCTGCAGGCGACGCTCGATAATTTCGGCATCCGATACACAGGCACCGGCTACATCGGGAGCCTGCTGGCCATGGATAAGGATCTGACCAAAAGACTGCTCAGACAGGCCGGAATCCCGACCGCCGACTGGGCAGTCTATGACCTGCATCAGAATATCTCGCGCGTCGCGGAAGAAATCGGTTTTCCGTGTGTGGTCAAGCCCTGCAGCTGCGGCTCCAGCGTCGGCGTTTCGATGGCCGATACCATGGAGGAGCTCGAAGCGGCGGTCGGCTGTGCGGAAAAATACGAAGCAAAGATCCTCATAGAAAAGAAGATTGCGGGCAGGGAATTCTCGGTGGGGGTACTCGACGGCGCCGCCCTGCCGGTGATCGAGATCATCCCCCTGACGGGCTTCTATGATTACAAAAATAAATACCAGAGCGGGCTGACAAAGGAAGTCTGCCCGGCAGCCCTGACGCGGGAGCAGACAAAAGAGGTCCAGCGGCGGGCGCTGGACGTGCATGAGACATTGAGGCTCGGGGGGTATTCGAGGGTCGATTTTATTCTCGACGGTGCCGGGGAGTTTATCTGCCTTGAGGCAAATACCCTGCCGGGGATGACGCCTGCCAGCCTGATCCCGCAGGAGGCGCAGCAGCTCGGGCTCTCCTACCCGGAGCTTTGCAACAAAATCGTGCTCCTGCCGTTTGAAAAATAGGCACGGCGGGGCGAATGAATCAGAAAAATCCACGAAGCGAAAAACCGCTTCGTGGATTTGTTTTTGAGGTATCCGAATGACGGATTATTTGACAACGACCTTTGTGCCGATCACAATGTTGTCGTACATCCATTCGGCATTGGCGATTGCGACGCGTACGCAGCCGTGCGACGCCTCGGTGCCGAGCTTGGCGGCTTCCGCCGGGATGATTTTTTCGTTTTTATCGAACACAATGCTGTGAATCCAGTAGTTCCCGTAGAATTTCAGCCAGTAATAGCCGCCCTCCTGGTACTTTTCGCTGAAGAACCGCTTGCCGTGATCCTTCACCGTGAAAGTGCCTGTCGGCGTGTCGTGGCCCGGCAGGCCGGTGGAGCAGACGTACTCGTTGATGATCCGGTTCTTCGCGTCATAGATAAAAACACGCTGCTTGGCGATGCTGACTTCTATCCAGATCGGCTTCGCGGCCAGCGCAAAGGAGACATGAGTTACCGCCGGCTGTGATGAGCCGGTCTGCGAAGAGGAAGAGACCGACGCGGACGAAATACGGGAGGAAGCCGCGGACGATGCCGCTGAGGAGGAAGCGCCGGAATGTGCCGACGAAGAGGACGGAGACTCACCCGAAGAGACGGCCGCGACGGCCTCGGAGGAGGCGGAGCCGGCACCCGGCCTGAGCGCATTTTTAACCGCAATTATGGCGGCGACGCAAAGCACCGCGATGACGCAGATCGCCACCAGCACAAGAATCCTTCTCATAAAAAGCCTGCGCCTTCTCTGCCTGCGCAGATACGCGTCCTTTTTTGGGTAAACGGGCATTTTTAAACCCTCCGTGATATCAGTGTTTATTCCCTATTATAGCATAAATACGTACGAAAACAAGCGGCGCTTATTCGATAATAAAGAGGCGGTATTTGAGCGGCGTGATGCCGGTAATGCCTTTAAAGCGCCGGATGAAGCTGCTTGCATCGGTGAAACCCGTGAGCGCCGCGATTTCTCCGATGCTGCGCGGCGTGCCCTTGAGAAGCTGCTTGGCGCTGTCGATGCGCACCGCGGTGAGGTATTCGTAAGGCGTTTTCCCGTAATAGGCCTTGAAATTCCTCTCAAAATGGAATTTGCTCATATTGGCCGCGGCAGCGAGCTCGGAAACACCGATTTCCCCGCTGTAGTGCAGCCGCATGAAATTTACCGCCTTTTCAAGGCTCTCGCGGTATCGGTACAGCCTTTCGCTGTAAAGTCTGTTTTGCTTTGCACAGATGACGGCGGAAAGCAGGCTGGTGATCTGGCTGTTGATGCGGATGTCGGTGACGGTGTCGGGGAGCGCAGCAAGCTCGCTGAAACGGTCGTAAAAGCGCAGAGACTCCGTATCCGAAATAATCGGCGCGCGCAGGCCCTCGCTGATGATGGAAAAAAACCGGGCGGCCGCGGTGCCGTGGAAGTGCATCCACTCAAAAACCCAGGTGTCGCCGAGCGTGCGGTAATACTGGTATTTGTTGCAGTCAATCAGCGCGATGCTGCCGGGGGGGAGCTCGGCCTCGTACTGAGCGGTCTTGAGATAGCCGAGGCCCGAGAGCGTATACAGCAGAAGGTAACTTTTAAGCCCCGTCCGCTCCGCATAATAGTTGGCTTTGCAGCAATAATGCCCGCAGAACTGCAGATAAAAAGGCAGTTTCATGGCGGCTGCCGTACAGGTATAGGAAAGCGAGACGGATTTTTCCTCAATGTCACTAAGGGTATGAAACATAAAGGCGTTTCTCCTTTGCCCGCGCAACTTTTGCAGATAAAAAAGCAGTAAATACGATTGTCTCCCGCATCAATTTATTATACTATAGACGCAGGAATGATGCAACAGGGAGGCCGGCCTCAATGACAAACCGTGAAAGGATTCGCGCCATCCTTCATTATGAGGATTACGACGCGATTCCGCTTGTGCATCTCGGCTTCTGGAATGAAACGCTCACCAAATGGCGCGAGCAGGGGCATGTCACCGCGGAGGAGGAAGAGGGCTGGGCAGGCGGCAACGAATATGATTTCCTGATCGCAAAAAGGCTGGGTCTCGATTACAACTGGTTCGACGATTTTCAGCCGGAAACCGATCTTTTCCCCAAATTTGACGTAAAGGTCGTCAGGGATTTCGCAGACGGCACGAGGCACGTGCGCAACAGCTACGGCGTTGTGGAGCTCCATAGGGAGGGCGCGGGCTCGATCCCCGCGGAAATCTCGCATATGCTTGTCGACCGCGCCTCGTGGGAGAAGGAATATCTCCCGAGGCTGCAGTACAGCGAAGGCAGATTTGATCCCGCCGCGTTTGAGGCATGGAAAAGCAGAGCCGACAGGCGGGGCACTCCGTATGGGCTGCGCTGCGGCAGCCTCTTCGGCAATATGCGCAACTGGCTCGGCATTGTGGGCGTGAGTTATCTTTATGCCGATGATGAGGCGCTTTACGACGAGATCATCAATACCGTCGCCGATCTCGATTACCGCGTTGCCGAGCGTTTGCTTCAGACCGGCGTCAAATTCGATTACGGCCATTTCTGGGAGGATATCTGCTTTAAAAACGGCCCGCTGGTGGTCCCCGAGGTTTTCAGGGAAAAGGTCGGGCCGCATTACAGGCGGATCACATCGCTGCTGAAGAGATACGGTATCGATGTCGTTTCGCTCGACTGCGACGGCTGCATCGATTCGCTTGTGCCCATCTGGTTTGAAAACGGCGTCAATACGATGTTCCCGATCGAATACGGCACCTGGCAGGCGAGCATCGCTCCCTGGCGCGAGAAGTACGGGCGCGGGCTTCGCGGTGTGGGCGGCATGAATAAAAATGTGCTCTCGCGCGATTACAGGGCCGTCGACGACGAAATTGAGCGCCTCAGGCCCCTGGTCGCGCTCGGCGGGTATCTGCCCTGCCCCGATCATCTCATCGCGCCCGACGCGAAATGGGAAAACGTACAGTACTACTGCGACAGGATGCACAAAGCCTTCGGCTGATCCGGCCGATGGCAAAAAGGAGCCGGCGAGGGTGACAGATGACGCCGGGGCACCCGGAAAATAGGAAAGGGCTGTTAAGAATGACAAACCGCGAAAGAATCCATGCCATCCTTCATTATGAAGATTACGACGCGATCCCGCTTGTACATCTCGGTTTCTGGAATGAAACGCTCACCAAATGGCGCGAGCAGGGGCATGTCACCGAGGAAGAGGAGAGCTGCTGGGCGGACGGCAATAAATTTGATTCTTCGGTTGCCGCAAGGCTGGGCTTCGATTACAGCTGGCTTGGCCAATTTCATCCCGCCAATGAGCTTTTGCCCAAATTTGACGTAAAGGTTATCAAAGATTTCGGCGACGGCACAAGGCACGTGCGCAACAGCTACGGCGTCGTGGAGCTCCATAGGGAGGGCGCGGGCTCGATCCCCGCGGAAATCTCGCACACGCTCGTCGACCGC
>JARLHS010000111.1 GCA_031292115.1 Clostridia bacterium
GCCTCGGGCAGGCTGCCGCCGCGCCGCACAGGCTTGAGCACGACAATGTCGGAAGGCATCGCGCCCTCGAGGTACTGCTTTTTAATAAAGGTATCGCCCGAGCCGTCGGCGAGCGACGCGAAGCCGCCGGTTTTTGTGAGGTTGCGCATCACGCCGGCCATGATGCCCGCTTCCTTCGCGCCCTGCACACGGCCGTTCTTCGTAATCAGGAGCAGGCCTTCGCACTCCATTGTAGCCACAATCTCCGCGAGCTTGGGCCACTCGGCGGCATCCAGACGCAGATGCGCGCCCAGGCCGTTGACGGTTTCGGATTTGTATTTTTTTGAAGACAGGATTTCTATTACCTGCCGCCTTACCTCATCGGTATTCAATCAATTTTCCTCCTGAATGGATAGCCGCGCCCTGCGCAATGCAAGGCCCGGTAAATTTAGTCTTCTCTTTTTTCGTTCATGCATGCATCCGCCGATACGGGTAAAAAAAGGGACTCGGGCGTAAAAACGGCGCGCTGTGAGCCGTTTATGCGCCCGAGCCCCTTTAAACAGCCGTCATCCGGCTGCTATTTGAGCACAATTGCGTTGACAACGATCGTAAGTACAACGAACACAGCCGCAAGAACCTTCGTTGCCGTTGAAAGCAATGTATCGATCGTCCTTGCCTTTTTTTTGCCAAGGAATGTTTCCGCCGCGCCGCCGGCGATCGCGCCGCCGAGATAGGCCGACCTTCCGTGCTGGGCAAGCACGATGACGGTGAGCAACACCGAGCTAATAAACAGCAGCACACTGCCGATAATCTGCAGCAGGGTCATGTTGATTCCTCCAAAAAAGCCCGTGGGCTTACATTCTTTCAGACACGCATATTACTATATCATATTTACACCGGGTTTGCAATCGTTTTATGAAATTAAATATGTACGGGCATGTCGGATCAGACGGTCTGCGCCCCGGCCCGGACGCACGCCGCCTGATCACCCCGCAGAATACGGGCGGCACTCATTCGTCGTCGCACAGGCCGCAGCCTGTCTGTACGTTGCAAAACGCGCAAAGCAGTATGGTGGCAAAGAGAAACAGCGAAAAGAAAAAGAATGTCACGATGATAAATGCAAGGATCTCCATCAAAAGCAGCGAAGGCGTCAGCGCAATCAGCAGCAGAAGCGCGACGATTAGGATGAGCAGCGAGATCAGAAGGCCGACGGCAAAATCAAAGATGCACCGGGCGGCCGTGGAAGACGCACTGGTGTCTCTGTCGCTGCGCCTGCGCGCATAGAAGAACAGAAACAGGATTATGAGTGCCGCGAGCACAAAAAGCGTGAACGCGAAAAGATACGGTATGACCGCCATGAGGCCGGACAGCGCGCCGATGCTGACCAGCACGGCGGCGCCGATACCAAGCAGCAGGCTTATGATAAACAGGACGATGCCGATAAAAAAGCTCCGATTCATATGAATCATTCCCATTACGGATTTGGCGAACGGGTCGTCAATAACAGTATATGCCCGCGGCTCGAGTCCGGCTCCGGCTGCGCGCGCGGCGGTTGACAAACGCGCGGGCGCGCGGTATCATCTTTTGGGGCAGATCCCTGCGTCGGCTGTTTTGCTGACCGCCGCTGCAACGGATGCTGCAGCCGGGCGAATAGCCCGGTTGAGACTGCGAATACCCGGGGGAAACACACATGAAGATCGGAAATGTTGAAATAAAGGGATTTACGGCGCTCGCGCCGATGGCCGGCGTGGCCGACACCGCCTTCCGGCTGATATGCAGGGAATGCGGCGCCGCGTATGTCGTGGGCGAGATGGCAAGTGCCAAGGGCCTGATGATGTCCGATCGCAAAACGGCCGAGCTTCTCACGGTGACGCCCGCGGAGCGCCCGATGGCCGTGCAGCTTTTCGGGGACGACCCCGGCATCATTGCGGCGGCTGTAAAAAAGGCCGCGTCTTTCGGGCCGGATATTATCGATATCAACATGGGCTGCCCCGTGCCGAAGGTGGCGGGCAACGGCGGCGGCAGCGCTCTGATGAAAAATCCCTCGCTTGCGGGCCACATCATCGAGGCAGCCGTAAAGGCAACCGTCCTCCCGGTGACGGTGAAGCTGCGCAAGGGGTGGGACGCCTCCAGCGTCAACGCCGTGGAGATTGCAAAGATCGCGCAGGAATGCGGCGCGGCCGCGGTGACCATCCACGGGCGCACACGCGATCAGATGTATGCCCCGCCCGCGGATCTTACAATCATTGCCGCCGTGAAGGCCGCCGTGAAGATCCCCGTGATCGGGAATGGCGACGTGCGCACTCCGGAGGAGGCACGTCATATGCTTGAAGCGACGGGCTGTGACCTTGTGATGATCGGCCGCGGCGCGCTCGGCGCACCATGGGTTTTCGCGCAGACCGAGCAGTTTCTGAGAGAAGGCTTCTATGACCCGGCGCCGGAGCTGCCCGCGCGCATGGAGATGATGGTGCGGCACATCACGCTGCTGTGCGCGCTGCGCGGCGAAGAACATGGCATGCGTGAGGCGCGCAAGCACGCGGCCTGGTATTTTCGCGGCACGGAGGGAGCGGCCTCGCTGCGCGCGGACGCGGGCCGGCTTGAAACGCTTGAAGATCTGCGCCGCCTTGCACAACGCGCGCAGAAGCTCAGCGCGGGGCGGTAATGCTAATTTTTAATAGAACACAGGGGGCTCCGGTTCATGCCGGAGCCCCCACACTGTGCAGGCTGCAGAGAACCCGGTTTTGGAACCGGCTGTACAAAAATTATTACCCGCTTGCGCGCCCATCCCAGTCCCGTCCCTGCGCGGAATGAACTATAAATATGGGGGGAATCCGTGAAAATCCTCCGGATTTTCACGGATTCCCCCCATGCCCCCACCTAAAAGGTTTAAAACATCATCTGCTCGATATACTGTTCCTGAAAATATGGATAGCCCGAAAGCTCGACATAGCTGCAGCATGCCACGAGCTCCGTGAGCCTTTGATAGCTGCCCGAGGCAAGGAGCGTCTGCGAGGCGCCCATGCCGGCCGCATTGCCCACCGCGCGGATCTTCGGCTCAAGCTCAGGCGGCAGCAGCCCGATTTCGCAGGCACTTGCTCCATTGATGTGCGAGCCGAAGCCGCCCGCGAGCAGCAGGCTCTGTACGTCGCTAACGCGGATGCCCGCCTCTTTTATCAGGCAGGTGATACCGGCGGCAATGGCCGCCTTGGCAAGCTGCACCTCACGCACATCCTTCTGCGTGATGCAGATGCCGCTTTCTGGGTCGATCACAAACGCGGGCTCCCCGTCGATCTCGGTCAGGCGCGGCGCAAGCGAGGCGTCTTCAAGCTCATCCGGGTCGGTAATGCGGCCGGTTTCGTCGATCACACCGAGCCGCTTCATCACGGCAAGCGCGTCGATGAGCCCCGAGCCGCAAAGGCCGATGGGAGGCACCCCGCCGATCGTTTCAAAATCAATCTGTACTGCACCATTGCGCATTGCGTCAGCGCGCATTGTGTCGGCGCGCACTCCGCTGATCGCGCCCCATACGCCGCCGGTGCCGTATTTAATATGAGCGCCCTCAAATGCCGGGCCCGCCGCGGTGGAGCAGCAGACGATCTCCCCGCCGTGGCGCAGCGCCATTTCGCCGTTGGTGCCGATATCGATATAGAGGCAGGTGTCCTTCATGCGGTCAAGGCCGCAGGCGAGCATGCCCGCCGTGATGTCGCCGCCCACATAGGAAGAAAGGCAGGGTGAGAAATAGACCTGCGCGGCCTGCGCAAGCTCAAGCCCGATCTGCTCCGCGCCGAGCGTGAAGCCGAAAAGGCTGCACGGGATAAACGGCGCGCTGGCGATATTCGCGGGGCTCAGGCCCGCCGCGATGTGCTGCATCGTGGTGTTGCCGGCTATCGTCGCCTGATAGAGATTCCCCCGCTTGAAGCCGCTTTTGCGGCAGAAGCTTTGAACAAAGCCGTTGAGCTGGCCGATAATCGCCTCCTGAAGCGCGCGCAGGCCCTCCGGCATGTCGATGCAGGCGGCGATGCGCGAAATGACGTCGGCGCCGAATCCCTTCTGCTCGTTGAGCCCGCTCTCGATGCCAAGCAGGCGGCCGGTTTCAAGATCGTAGAAATAGGCCACGACGGTGGTGGTGCCGATATCGACGGCCATGCCGGCCGCTTTCGGTTTCTCCGGGCAGACGTCGAGCACCGTTTCGCCGTCTTTTACATAGAAGAGGCTCCATTTGCCCGCACGTGTGAGCGCCGGAAGCTTTTTAAGCGCCGCATAGGAGGCGTCGGCGGCTTTCGCCGCCGAGAGAAGGTTGCCCCGGTCATCCAGAGGGTTTTTGAGCGTGGGTATGGTGAGCGTCGCTTCGCCCACGGTGACTGTCGGCTCGAAATCATAGGCTTCCGACCTGCCGGAGGTTTCAATCGAAGCGTTTTCCTCAGGCAGCCGCAGCTCGCAATCCCCGAGCAGGCGCGCGTAACAGGCGAGCCGCATGCCGCTGCGAAGCTCACCCTCGGTGAGAAACGAGCGCTCGCGCTCCTCCGGCTCCGAAAGAGCGCCCGCCGCGTAGAGCCTGCATTTGCCGCAGCGGCCGTTCCCGCCGCAGGGCGCGTCGAAGCCCACCTGCGACTGCGCAAACAGCTCGCGGATGGTGATGCCGGCTTCGGCTTCGAGGCTTGCGCTGCCCCCGTCTGCGTATAAAAGCACATGGATTTTCATTTTGTTTTCTCCTGTATGTTTACTGGCGCGCCGGAAATCTCGTGATTGTCGAAAACAGATTGCGGTACGAATTCCTGCTTGAACAAGCGCCGTCTCTGCTGCCGGGCTTCTACCATCATAGCACATTTTCCGGCAGGATAAAATGAAATAATTCATGATATTTTGTAATTAATCCCGACCGCCCCGGCATTTTCGGGGCACGTGGGCGAAGCGGCAACGCACCGCTTGACTTTCCGTATTTGCAGAGCTACAATGGAGAAGAAATCCGCCGCGTCGCAGGTAGCAGAAGCGCGTGCGCGCGGATAAAAAATTGTTTGCAGAAGGAGCCGATCGCCATGCAGGGTTATATTTGGGCGCTGGTTGTCCTCATTCTCGTCATTTTCTTCGCGGGTATCCGCATCATCCGCCCAACGGAGCGCGGGCTCATCGAAACGCTCGGCAAATACACAGGTTTCGCGCAGCCCGGTTTCCACTGGGTTATCCCGATCATACAGCGGCTTTTCCCCGTCAACATCACCGAGCAGATGGTCAATGCGGATCCCCAGGTGATCATCACCAACGACAACCTGAATGCGACCGTCGACGCGCAGGTTTATTTCAAGGTGAAGACCGATGAGGACAGCGTTAAAAGCTCACAGTACAACGCCGCAAACTACAGATATCAGATTGTAAATCTTGCGCGCACGACGCTGCGTAATATCATCGGCACGATGTCGCTGCGTTCCGCGAACAGCGAGCGCGGCCGGATCAACACCGATCTTCACAAGACGCTCGAAGTGGAGACGAAAAACTGGGGCATCGAGATCACGCGCACCGAGCTCAAGGAAATCGACCCGCCGAAGGATGTCCAGGAAACAATGAACAAGGTCGTGAAGGCGGAGAACGAAAAGATGGCCGCCATCGACTTTGCGACGGCTGCCGAAACGCAGGCCGACGGCATCAAGCGCGCGGCGATCAAGAAGGCCGAGGGCGTGAAGCAGTCGAAGATCCTCGAGGCCGAAGGCGACGCTCAGGCAATCAAGCTCGTCAACGAAGCCGCCGAGACCTATTTCGTGGGCAACGCGCAGCTGCTGCGCAGACTGCAGGCGCTTGAGACATCCCTCAAGGATAACGCGAAGGTCGTCGTGCCTTCCGATACCGAGCTCATCAACGTCATCGGCGAGATGGCGGGCGTGCTGCCGATCGACAGGAAATCGGCCCCGAAGCCTGTCGCACGCACGACCTCTGAGTGACTGAAAGCTGACAGCCGGGCCGCCGGCGCCGGGAAACCCGGATATACATCAAGAATTTGGTAGCCTGCCCCGAAAGGGCAGGCTACTGCTTTAGTCTGCTGAAAACCGATTGATCCGATCATACGATTCTCCCGTTAAAATTCGGATGATATCCACATTTTAGTGCCTGCCGCTCTGCGGCAGGCAGCATCCAGGGCCTACTTCACCTTTGTGTGACCTCTGCGGATTCTCTTCACAAGGGTGATGACAAGCAGCAGCGCCACCATCAGCCCGATGATTGCCGAAAGCAGCATGGGGATTGCCACCCGCAGCTCGTTGGAAAAATAGGAATCGTTGATCGTCGTATCCGCTTTGGGCGATACAAGGTCTTTATAATACAATACCTGCGTCTTATAAGTGTTCAGATTGCTCTCGTCAAGCTCAAAGGTACGCACGCCACGGTATACCCCGTTGCCATACATATTGAAACCCGCGCCGGGGGTGTAGCCGAGGTCGATCCCGTCAAGCGTGCCTTTCAGGTCGTTGACATGGTCGTGGCCGAAGTAGGCGCCGAGGATGTCGCCCTGTTTGACCCATGCGGCAAATTCGCCGCTGTTTTTGTCGGGGCTGCAGGGGGCTTCCAGCAGTTTACCCGCCGCGATACTGGTGTTGAGAACATAGTAATTCTTCGAGTTCGTGCGGTAGCCCTCAATGGCTCCCTTTGTTCCTTTGGGCACCACGGTGAGAAGGTCGTAGATTTCAGGCACCGGAATGTGCTGAAAAAGCAGTGAAGGAAGCGACTTGCCCCCGTTTTGCTGCTTTAACGCGTCGCTTGTTCTTTCATACCATGCGATCTGATCGGCATTCACGCTCTGATAGCCGCCGCCGGCAGCGCTTGTGCCCGAATCGATCATCCATATGTTGAATACGTTTTTGCTGCCCGTGCTGTCCTTGATCGGCAGGTTATAGGTGCCGCAATTTGAAATGCCGCTGCCCTCGTCGACGGCAAGGCAGTTTTTGTACGTCTGGTACATCTTCATCTGGGTTTCCTTTGAAACGCCGCTTTCCTGATCATGGTTGCCAAAGACGATGGCAAAGGGGATGTTGCGGTCGTTGATGGGTGCGACGATGTTGTCGATGGCCTTGCGGACCTTTGCCTCATTGACGCCGAGCCAGGTGCCGGCGATGTTATCCCCGTCGAGGACGACAAGATCGGGCTTCACCTTGTCAAGGGAATTTACGATCAGCTTGACCGTATCCTTGATTGTCTTATCGGTATCCTGCGTGTCGTTGAACATCAGGACGGTGAATTTCCCGCTGGAGTTGAATTTCAGCACGGGCCTGTCGGCCGTGGCCGCCGCGGAAACGGCAAACACCGAAGCCGTCGAGGAAAGCAGGACAGCCGCCGTGACCGCGGCCGCCAACATCAATCTGAGAGCCTTTTTCATTGATATAACCATCCTTTCGCGCTGAAACCGGGATGTTTTGCCCAGGTGCAAGCAGTTTTCCATGCGCCGAAAAGCATGCCGTCTGCAGCTCCATCGGAGCCTGCAGGGCCCGTCACATCACCAGTATCAGCCTTGTTACCACCGCAATCGCCAGCGTGCAGAATGAAATAACCAGCAGGATGTAATAAACATAGCTGTCGAACTTTTTCATCATAAGGCTCCTTTTTACCGCAGAATCAATACGGATACACATAATTGGCGACGACCACCACGGCGTTCGCCAGCAGGAAGTTGATCAATATGATGAGCGTCAGGACAAACACCTTTTTGTTTTTCGGAAGTTCCCTTCGGTAATCCCTGGCATGCAGCGCGATAAAAAGCAAAAACAGGGCACTCAGAACGTACGACAGCCAGACCATGTTATTTCGCAGGCTGAGAAAGGTAAGCCCGGCCATCACGATAAAAAGAGCATCCACAGCCTTGCCGTAGCCGCTTTTTTCCATATGCCGCATCTCCTTTTATTTAAATATTTTTCAATTGTGATACAGTAAAAATTATATCATTTCCATTGAAATTTTTATAGACCCAATTGATAATATGTCGGGAAAACACGCGATAGAAGAAAATAATATACCCGGCGGAAGGGCTCGCCTGCACGCCGGGCACACACAAATGAAAAATCCGTATCTATTCAGGGCCGGCTATGCGGCCTGAGACCGAAACGAAAATTTTTATGGGGATATTTCATATGATTGTTTTATTTAAAAATTAGTGATATAACATTAATTGAGTATGATATTAAAAGCGGATGTTATGCGAAGAAAAGCGCGGATTATGATACCGATCCTCTTTGTTTTGATTGTTTTATCGTCCGGATTCACAATTTCCGCTGAAAGTTCCGGGAAGATCCTCACGGGGAATATAATATTTTGATTTGAGAAATAAAACAAAATATACCGCGCACGAAATGGGGAATTATTCGGTGATCTTACCCCGGAATAATCCGGGAAAATTCAAAGCATGGAATAATAATAATAATATTTTCGGGATTTTGCGCGATCATTCCACCACAATAAGCTGCACCGGCGGCCTGAGCTTTGAGATTTTTCGGGGCTGAATGAATACGGGAAAACAAAACGACAGACGGCATTGCGAGCACGTTCCCACTCCATTATCGCGGGGTTTTTTCGTGATGCCACGGCCGAAACGATTATTGAAAGCGGCATGTACACTTAAAAAGCGATCTGTTTTCGGAATTATTTGTTTATCGTATTTACTTTTATTGAAGAATAGTTTAAACTAATATCAAAATATTCCCAAATATATGAAGGAGTGATTGTAATGGCCCGCAGAGCGAAAACAGTTGAATCGAGAATATCCGAAATTGAAGCTCAGAAAGCTCAATTTCAATCGAAGATTGACAACTATAAAGCAAAAATTGCCAATCTCGATGCTAAAGCATTAGAGCTCATTGAAGCCCAAAAACAAAAGGAACTTGAAAATCTTCTTGAGGTGATCAAAGCCTCCGGTAAAACACCCGAGGAGGTCATTGCCGCACTGAATAGTGACAGACCCAATTAAAGATAACGGTTTAATGAGAAGCCTGTATTACAAATTCCAATACGATTTGTTTGGAATCAAATTGGAATTGGTATGACCCGGGCTTCTCTCTGTCTTGAGAGAAATAAAAGGAGGGGTTGCATTGAAAATCACCGACGTCAAAACCTATATCGTCCATGCGGACAAGGACAACTGGGTCTATACCAAGGTATTCACGGACGAGGGCATAACGGGGCTTGGCGAAAGCTCTGTCGAGGGCAAGGAGCTGACCGTCAGGGAAGCGGTTTCGGAGCTCAAGCGTTATCTGATCGGGAAAGACCCTTTTCAGATCGAGAAGCACGCCTATGTCATGAACCGCGACGGGTATTGGGGAAGCGGCGCAATTCTTTCGGGGGCAATCAGCGCGATAGACGGGGCGCTTTGGGATATCAAGGGGAAAGCGCTGAACGTGCCGGTGTATGAGCTACTGGGCGGGAAATTCAGAGACCGGATAAGGGTCTATGCAAACCGATGGTTTTTTGGCGCGGACACGCCCTGCGAGCTTGCAAAAAAGGCGGCTGCGACTGTCGAGAAAGGCTATACCGCGCTCAAATGGGATCCGTTCGAGAAGGCGGAATGCACCATTTCAAACGATGTACTCAAAAGAGCGCTGCAAAGCATCCGTGCGGTGAGGGACGCCGTCGGCGATGAAGTCGATATCCTCATAGAGGGGCACGGAAGATTCAACATCTCAACGGCAATCCGCGTTTCAAGAGAGATGGAAGAATACAGGCCCATGTTTTTTGAAGAGCCGGTCATGCCGGATAACATCGAGGCGTTGGCCGAGGTGCGGTCAAAAACGAATATTCCGATTGCAGCGGGAGAAAGATTTTATACAAAAAGCGATTTCAAGATTGCGCTTGACAAGAAGGCGATCGACTTCGCGCAGCCGGATCTGCGCGAGACGGGCGGCATTACGGAAGCCAAAAAGATCGCCGCTCTCTGCGAAAGCTGCTTTGTGCCGGTCGCTCCGCACAACATTCACGGCATAGTGGGCACAGCCATGTCGCTCCAGCTCGTGGCGGCGATACCAAACGCGGTCATACTCGAGCACAGTGTGGAGGAAATCGAGTGGAAAGAAAAGCTGTTCGACCATTCCATCCGGCCTGTGAACGGATACATAACCATACCGGGCAGACCCGGGCTCGGCCTTGAGCTGGACGAAACTATCGCGCAGAAATACCCCTTTAAACCGATGTCCATGATCGAGCTGATGTTTGATTAAAGCGCCGGCGACTGCAAAAAAGATTAAACGCAAAGAGAAGTGAATGAAATGCTCAGCGATACATACGGGCACAGCCCCATTCAAAAAATGTTCGATAACGCCGATGTCTACGGGGTGGCCTACGACGAGGAAAGAGCGTCGAGGCCTCTGATCAAGATCGGGATTATCGGTCTGGGCGGCGTTGCGCTCTCCAAGCATATACCGGCGATTGCAAGGCTGAGAGCCATATGGGAGCCGGTTAAGCTTGCGGCGGTATGCAACAGAAACAGAAGAACGGGCGAAAATGCAGCCGACACAAACGGCTGCAGGTGGTATGGCGATTATAAGGAAATGCTCGGGCGGGAAGAGCTCGACGGCGTTATTATCACGGGCCCGGATTCGCTCCACTATGAGCATGCCATGGCCTGCCTTGAAAGAGGCATTCATGTGCTCGTTGAGAAGCCGCTCAGCCGTTCGCTTGTAGAGTCTGAAGGGATGTGCAGATATGCCCAGGAAAAGGGGCTCATCCTGATGACGGTATCCAACAAGCGCTTCAGCCCGCCATATTTCAGGGCAAAAAAAAATATCGACAACGGAACGATTGCAAACCCCGCAATGTTCGTCGGGAAATTCAATCTGGGATATGACTATGTAGACATTCTGGAGGGCGGGACCATCCATATCTTCGATATCATGCGTTATCTCATGGGGAACGTGAAAACAGTGAGCGCCGTCGGCACCCGCCAATATGATTTTAACAAGACATACTATCCGTTTGATCATGCAATCAGCAGTTTTGAGTTTGGAAGCGGTGCGATCGGCTCGATCTATACTTCCTCAGCCGCTTTAAGCCTTAAACCATGGGAGAGAGTCGAGGTCTATGGCGAGAAGTGCTGGCTTGCCGTGGAAGACCAGTTTAAACTGATCTTAAACGACAGTGAAGAGGGGCCGTCAAAGGTCTTTACCCCGGTTATCCCGAATACCCTGCTGTTCGATGAGGAATTCGGAGGCTTCATGGGGCTGATCGAGAACTTTATCCAAAGCATCAGAGGAGCGGAAACGCCCGCCGTGACCGGCTGGGACGGGCTCAAGGCTCTGGAGCTTGTTTGCGCGACGCATTTATCCATTAAAAACGGCGGGAAGATCCGTCTGCCGCTTGACTTCGCCCCCGCGGATAAAGAGGTGCGGGAATGGTTTGCGCATGCAGAAATCGATCAGGAAAAAATTGAATCGTAATACGCATCTATCATGAAAAAGTAATGCTCATTTTTTAAGCCCCGCCGGCGGTGGGGCGCAATAGCGCGGCGGATGTTACCCGCCGCATCCGAGGCCAGGCGGGATGTGCCCGCAATTTCACAAGACCGGAGTTGCATCATATGAAATATAGTTATTTATCATATCCCCTGAACGTCGCGGATCCGCACCCACCGGCAATACCGGCGGCTGAGCTCTATGACTACATGACGGTGGACAAAGACGGCGCAAGCGTGCAGATCATCAAGACGGCAAACCATACCGGCACGCATCTTGACACATCCGCGCATGTGTTCAACGACGGCATCCCGATAACGGATTTTCTCCCGCAGGATCTGATCTTCACGGAGGTCGCTCTCGTTGATTTAAGGCTTTCCGATGAGGAAACGGTAATGCCTGAGCAGCTCGAGCCTTACAGGGAACAGCTTCAGAATTTTGAAATGGCGATATTCCGATTTGGCGTCGCCGAAATCCGCAAGAAGGAGCCCGAGCGGTTTTCGAACCGGCTGCCGGGGTTTGGGATGGAATCCGCCCAATGGCTGAGAGACAATTTATCAAATCTTCGCTGTATCGGGACAGACTTGCCGTCCATAGCCACCATCGCCCAGCTCGACATCACGATGCGGGCGCATAATATACTGCTTGCCGGGCGTGAAAAGAGGCTGATCATCGAAGAAATGAATGTGGCGGGCGATCTATCCGGGCTTTCCGAGGTCAGGATAAACCCCTGGATGGTCAAGGGCATGCTGAGCGGGCCATGCTCCATCATCGGCATCATAAAATGACACAGGGTGCCGAGAGCGACCCGATCCGGTTTAAAATGTCTGCCCCGGGCTTTTGTTAAAGCTCAATATCATACATTTTCATATCCATCCGATCCCTCTTCCGGCGAACGGCCCCTTTTGTGACGTTATACAGCTCACCGATCATCGCGTCAGACTTTTTTTCGGTATGCCAAAGCCGGTATAACTCTTCATATGTGATCTTTTTAAAATCCAGCTCCTCACCTTTTACCCTTCTTGATTTTAACTGATCGTACAGTGATCGTTCACTGGGCATGTTTCCACCTCCTGATCCTGTTTGAAAATTGAGAATCCTGCGGCATTTTCGCAAGCCGCCGGGAGCGGTGATAAAAGCCGATTCTATCGCTATTTAACCGGAGATTCATAGGATCGCATGTCATCCTTCGGAAGGCTTTCTGATCTGATCTCCAAAAGGATCTGCTTGATCTCTTTGATTTCACCTTCAATTCTGTGAAGATGGCCCTGCATATCATCGATCTCCTGTTCTGCCTTGAAGTTGATCGAAAAATCAATGATGGATTCCTGCTTTTCCCTGGCAGCCTGCCGATTCTGGCTCATCATGATGACAGGCGCCTGAAAAGCGGCAATGAAGGACAGCGACAGGTTGAGCAAACCAAACGGATTCGGATCAAAATGCGGAAAAATGACGGGCAGCGTATTCCACACCAGCCACGCCAAAAGGAACACGGCAAAAATGATGATAAACTTCCAACTGCCACCGAATGACGCGAAACTGTCGGCCAGATGCTCAGACCATTTTGTGCTTTTTTCATGCTCACCATCCAGGCGGGCAAGAATACTGGATTCATAGTTGTCGACCAGGCGGTCAATGCGGCTCAGCTCCTCGTGGTTGAGCTCTTTGCTGAACCCCTGAATTAAATTTTCTTCTGTTGTGTCGGGCATATCGACTCCTCCTGCTTTACGGCGTTGGCCTTCATCTGGTATTATACTATTATGCAATAGACATACGCAATAGCGCATGTCTATTGCCTGCCGCAAATCGGCAGGCGGCGGCTTGATGCCTTGATGCCTCAGGATGATTCGTGATATAATAATGCTGATCTCCGATTAAAAAAGCATGCTATGTTTTTGCGGGATTCGTATTAAACGGTTCTCCTGGCGGCTTACGCCGCCACCTGCCGCAAATCGGCGGGCATTAAACCGCGGATTTAAATCCGCAGTTTAATGGGAGAATAGTATAATATCAATTAAGATTCTGCTAACTAGCTGCGAGGGCAAATAAGGAAGGTGAGCTTTTGAGTTTCACAGAAGATATCATTATCAATATCTATTCAATCGTATTACTGATCTTCATCAGCTTTCAATCCTTAAAAGACACAGAGAGAAAATTCCTGCAGCAGCGGCTTTTTTTCACGATATTGCAGGTTACTATTCTGATGCTGGTCGTAGATATATTCAGCAGATTTGACGGTAACCCCGGAACGATCTATTCTGTGATTAATTACATTGGGAATTTACTGATTTTCCTGCTCAACCCCCTCATACCATCGCTTTGGCTGCTTTATGCTCATTTCCAGGTGTTTCACGAAGAGAAAAAGACCAAGCACTTACTGTATCCGTTGCTTGCCATTGTAGCGATCAATACAATTGCAGTCGTTTTGTCACAAAAGTACGGATGGCTTTATTATATCGACTCAGGAAACATTTATCACAGAGGGCCGCTTTTCTGGTTCCCTGTTTTTATAACCATTGCCTTATCTGTTTTATCTTTTTTTGTGATTATGGCAAACCGTAAGCAGATTGAAAGAAAATACTTTTTCTCTCTTTTATTTTTCCCGGTTCCCCCTTTAGCTTGTATGGTTTTACAAACGATTTTTTACGGAACGTCACTGATGCTCAACGGCATTGCATTTTCCCTGTTTGTCGTATTTATAAATATACAAAATCGCAGCATGAATACGGATTATCTCACAGGAGCATACAACCGTAAAAAACTTGAAGTCTATATGAACGAAAAAATCAATACCTGCTCAGCAGGCAGGACCTTCTCGGCTATCCTTATCGATTTCAATGATTTTAAATCGATCAACGACACCTTTGGCCATAATACAGGCGACCATGTGTTGGAGAGCTCTGTAACGCTGCTTAAAAGCTGCCTGCGGACATCTGATTTTATCGCCCGATTCGGAGGCGATGAATTCTATATTATTCTCGATGTATCCGATAAAGAAGCTCTGGAAGCGACTGTTTGCAGAATCAACAGCTGCATTGAAAAGTATAATAAGCAGAGTAAAAACCCTTATCAGCTCAACTTCAGTATGGGCTATGCCGTGTATGACTACCACTCCCATATGAGTGTTGAAAAATTTCAGAAATATATCGACGATCTCATGTATGAAAACAAGCGTGCCTTAAAAGAAATCTGACGGGGCGAGCCAGGGAACCGGCATTATCCGCTTCCTTGTAAGGTTTATGTCCCGCTTAATCTTCAGTGTATAGCCCCGACTTTTCCGATGCCTGCTTTAAAAAAGGCAGTTCTCTCTTTAAATCGGCACGGACACTTTTTTGCCAGAGGCATTCTCCCACAAAAAGGATTCTTTCCAGCCCCCGTTGACAGAAGACGGCCCGAACAAGTCTCCCGAAAGAATATATCCTCCGGCTGGCGTGGATGATCTCCTGCTGCAGGTCATAGGGGGAAATGTTTTCGGGATAGTGCACGACGTTTCCGGAATATTTTGACCAGTCCGTATGGATCAGCCTGGCCTTATGCGTATCGTATACCGGTGTGCCGGGCACAAAATACATCGACTGTATGAGCACGCCGCAGATATGATGCTCAATGACAAAATCGGCAAGCCGGTCGCCCACGCCCTTTGTGTGGTTATCAGCGCCTACGATAAACAATCCGCGTACGTGAAGACCATGCTTTTGTATATTTTCAACTGAACGTGAAATATCATGGTAAGTGCTTTTTTTGTGATACTTCTCAAACGCTTCATCTTCCAGAAATTCA
>JARLHS010000112.1 GCA_031292115.1 Clostridia bacterium
GAGCGGTATTTTTGCAAATTTCCGGATGGTGACGGTCGGGCCCTTGAGCGCGAGCGGCGGAATGACGACATTGACACGCGAGCCGTCGGCCAGACGCGCATCCACCATCGGGCTCGCCTCATCGACATGCCTTCCGATCGGGGAAACGATCCGGTCGATCACGTTCATCAGGTGCTCGGTGCTGAGAAAATGCACGTCGGTCAGTGAA
This sequence comes from Clostridia bacterium, assembly GCA_031292115.1. Lineage (GTDB taxonomy): Bacteria > Bacillota > Clostridia > Oscillospirales > Ethanoligenentaceae > JARLHS01. The sequence continues at coordinate 209 of JARLHS010000112.1, forward strand.
ATCCTGCCGGCACGTTCCACGTAGACGTGCGAGGGGCCGTTCACCATAATTTCGCTTATCGTCGTATCCGCGAGCAGCTGCTCGAGAGGCCCGAGCCCGACGACGTCGTCATAGATATCCTTTGAAATCCTTGCTTTTTCAGGTCGGCTGATGGAATCCTCATTGCCGACGGCTTCCTCGATCAGAGAGCGGATCACCTCCGGCTCAGCGCCTCCGCCTGTGGCGGATTTACTTCCCGGCGTGGTTTTCCCTCCCGTGGCGAGTTTTTGATTTACCGCCTCGATGACCTCACGGTGCACCTTTTCGCGCACGTTGATATAGCTTTCAACTACGGAGGCCTTCGGCGCAGGGGCGCTCGTGCCCTCCGGCACCTGCACTGTTTTTTCCTTCTCGAGCCGTTCCAGCAGCCCCATGGCCTCATCCCCTTTTTATTGCTGCCTTATCTCTTTTGATCGCAGACCGTTTCGCCTGTGCTACTTTTTCAGCCCGCACGTATACCGCGCAAGATTCTGCACCGCGAGGCTGATCTTTGAATTGGGCTGGTCGATGATAAACGGCACGCCGCGGTTGATCGCGTTCACAGCCGTATTCCAGTCGCACGGGATGCGCCCGACAACCGGCGCGCCGAGGACCCGCTCGCAGTCGGGGATGGTAATGGTGCCCTTCGACTCCCGGTTGACGATGAAGCCGGTCTTTTCACGGTGGTGAAGCGAATCAAGGATGCCAAGGCTGATCTTCGCATTGCGCAGCGTGGAAACATCCTGCGTCAGGATAAAGAAAATATTGTTGGAAAGCTCGAGCGCCGTGAGTGTCGGGTCATTGAAGACAGGGCCCGTATCGATAATCACATAATCATAGTAATGCCGGATGGCGGAGATGATCTGCTCCACATGGTTGGAACCCACGGTTTCGGCGTATTCAGGGCTTTTCGGCGCGCAGAGCACATTGATGCCGCTTGAATGCAGCATGAGGTAGGTGCTGATGCGGTCGATATCGATCGCGCTCTCGGTCACGAGCTCGCTGATGGTATCCTTGGCCTCAAGATCGAGGAAAACACCGACGTCGCCGAACTGGAGGTCAAGGTCGAGGATCGCGACCTTCTTGCGCATACTCGACAGTGCGGCGGCAAGGTTGACGGCGACGGTTGTCTTGCCGATGCCTCCCTTGGTGCCAAAAACGGTGACGACCTGCGACTGCCACTGAAGCCCGCTCTGGGGGGCGCCGCTGCGCCTCGTCGCCTCGAGATTGCAAAGGTATCGGATGTTGTCGGCGAGCTCCTTCTGATCGGGCGGCCAGCGGAGGATGTTGCGCACGCCGGCCTTCACGGCCTTTTGCAGCACTTCGATATCCTGCCGCTCATCGATGAGGATGATCGGGCAAGACGGCATGCTCACATAAAGGCGCTGCACCGTCTCAAAAATAACGGCGTCGCTGCCCTGCGCGTCGCCATCCGACACCATGATAACGGCGTCGGGGCTGCCGCCTGAGAGCCCGCCAAGCGCGCCGGCACCCGGTGCCGCCGTGCCTGAGACGTCAATATCCTTTGCCGGCGCGAGGCTCTTGATGACAGCCTCGCTTTTTTCCTTTGAGGGGGAGATGATATAAACCCTGAGTTTTTCCATGTACTGCCTCTCTACGGCAGGATGTTATCCTGCGTTACGGATGAAACGGTGCTTGAGCTCCTGTCGATCGGCGACCGAAGGGAAAGCCGCAGTTTCCCGCTGTTTGTGACAAGATTGATGCGCACGGCCTGCTGGGGCGTCAGCGCGAGTGTTACGTTGGTATACGTAGAATTCTGCGACGCCGAGGTGCTGCTTCCGACCGCGAGCACGAGGATATTCTGAAATAGCTGAAATGAAGTGGGCAGATTTGCCGCCTGGCTGGACGTGGCGGCGGCGCTGTTCTTTGTGAGATCCATCATCGCGATCACATCCACATAATCCCCGGATGCCAGAAAGCCGGCTACCCCGGAAACGTCGTCGACGGCGACGGTCACGGGGCGTTTGCCGGTGGGGATCATGTACGCGAGGCTGCCGGAGGAGTTGGATTGACCCGTTTTCATCAGTGTGCCGACGAGCACCTGCTCGCCCTTTTCAATCTCCCCCTGCGTGACCATGCCGAGAACCTCCCGCACGCTTCGCGCGGCATCCGCGTGAGCGGCTTCCGCCGGAATCTTCTGAATGGTGAGCATCTGCGCGGTGAGCACTGACCGGGAGTCGATCTGCGCAGCCGCGACAACGACATCCACATAGCCCTTCTGCGTGGAGCCGCGCAGTGTCCCAAGAAACATATAAACACTGATACCCGCGAGCAGCGCGAAAACGGCGGCGAAGATCTGTATCTTTTTCAACGGTGAAACCCTCTTTTTCCGGTATTATTTCGCGCAGCGTGAAATCGGGATACTGTGGTATCACGAAATAAGCTTCGTACCGCCTTTTGGCAGACATGCCAGATCGGAAGAGCTGCTTGTGACTTTAAGTCCGCTGCCGTTGATCGTCACCGTATTGGAGACTATCCGGCCGTTGATGGTCTGATTGCTGCCGTTGAGCAGGATATTGCCGTTCGGTGAGGCAGCGGGTGCGTACAGAACGCCATCGAGCGTGATGCCGGAGCCGTTGACGGTAATCGAGCCGGTTTTTGAGTAAAAGCAGACGGCATTCGATGAGGCAGTGAGATTACTGCCGTTGAACGTGATATTGCCCGTGGCGAGGATGCAGCCCTTTCCCGTAAAATTTGAGCCGTTTACCGTCAGGTTTCCGTTGACATAGATCGGCTCGTCGACGCACATCGAGCTGCCGTTGAAGGTCTTATCGCCGTTGTAATAGGTGCCGGCCTGCTGCGCCTCCGCCTTGATTGTATCCGAGAAATCCGGCATGGAGATCGACGCCGAATTCGGGTAGCGGTTTAGAATATTGATGCCCGAGCCGTTGACGGTGATGGTCTTGACGGCTTCGCAGGCGCCGGTAATGGTAAGGCATGATCCGTTTGCGATAAAACTGGCGTTGGAATGCGTGCTGCCGCTGACGGAAAGGCCGGAGCCGTTGAGGGTAAGCGTCGCGCTACTGCTGCCGGAGAACAGCGCGTAATCGAATGCCGCGCCGATTGTCTGCGTCTGCGCGGAAGCACCCGTGACAACGTCAGTCGAGTTGAGCCCGATCACGCGCGCAAGCGTGTAGTTGACATTTTTTGTACTTTTCACCGACACGATCGTATTGGAGGAAGAGAAGGAAACCGTGATATTCGAAGAGCTGTAACCATTCAGCTCCACATAATGGTTCGCGGCGGCGGTCGCCTGCACCGTATCGGGCAGGTCAAGCGCCGCGGCAAGCGTCGCCGCATCCACGGCGTTCTGCATCTTGGTCTTTTCGATCTCGACACGCCCCATATCGATGACAATTGCAGCAAAAAACATCATCAGTGTAAAGGCGAATACGAAAATCACCGTGACCGCACCTTTTTTACGTTTCATCCTGCCCGCGATGTTCATCCGCATACCCCTCTATTCCACTTTCATGATACATTCGCCCGTCAGCTTCACCGTCTGGTTACTCGTAAAGACTCCGCCTACGGGTGTAAGCGCCTGTGCATTATAGGCAACGTCCACCGTGACGTTCCCGCTCTCGATATCCGCGGGGCTGGAAAAGGTAACCGTCACCGTAAGCGTGTTTTTCATATAAGCCGGCACCGTGGCGATGACGCGCTGCGTGATCAGTGAGGTGGCGCCGGACTGCGTGGCGACGACGGCGCCGTACCGCGCACCCTCGCGCGAGCAATAGGAAACCAGGAGTTTGTTGCCGTAGAACCATCCAAAATCGATGATGCCGCATAAAACCAGCAGGAAGACCGGCAGCACCAGCGCGAATTCTACGATCGACTGCCCGCTGCGGCGTCTGAGAAACCGGATCAGCCGTTTCATCGCGCTTTCACCCCTTCTCCAGTGCTGTATGCTGCCATTTAAGCTGAGTTTGCTGCCGGGTGAGCAGCGGGCCGTGCACGGCTCAGCCCCGCACACGACCCGCATATCCCACTCCCGATGTCGGCTCAGTTTCATCTTTCATGCTACCAAAGCTGCCTGCAATATTGCTGTATGTGCTTCCCTTATCTTCGATCAATTTTATTATGAAGCCTTCGCGCTAGACGTCAGGCTGCTCGCGATGTTGCTGAAGGTAGTGGTAAGATGTGACCCGACAAGAATCAGCGCGCCGATAACAACGATGGAGACCAGAGCGATGATCAGGCCGTACTCTACCATGCCCTGCCCCTTTTTGCAGCGGATGGGCTGCTCCAGTTTTAATAAAAACTTCTTCATATAATATGCTTCCCTTCATTTTTAAATAAATTTTTTAGTTGGAAACCGCCGCCGTAGAGGAGGTAAGGCTGCTCGCGATGTTGCTGAAGGTGCCGGTGAGCTGCTTCCCAACGAGAATCAGCGCAGCGATGACAACGATCGAAACCAGCGCGATGATCAGACCGTACTCGACCATGCCCTGCCCTTCTTTGCCGCGAAGCGCGGACGAGATTCTGACTGCAAGCTTTTTCATGTTTACGCCTCCTTTCATCTTAAAATACACAAAACCGCAGCACGGCTCTGTTGCCGTCCTGCGGTTGACTCCACGGTGAATATCACCGGCTTTTTAAGCGGCGGAGGCACCTTCATTCCGGCAACTGGCTACCATAGGCTTGCGCCCTTAGGCCCTCTAGTTTTGCGCCGCTGCCTTTCGGCAGGTTTGCCTTTGTCTTGCGAAGGTATCGTTATGGGCTTTGTGCACTGAATAAAAACGCAGACTGCATCTCTGCCATCTGCGGTGACCCCTTAACGCTCTGCGGACCTGCGTCCGAAGAACATTTATGCGGGGCATCCCTTCCGGCAACCGGCTGCCATAGGCTTACGCCCTTAGGCCCTTTGGCTTTGCGTCCCTGACTTTCGGCAGGTTTGCTATTGAACTCAAGGGAATGAAATCATTCTGTTTCTATGGGGTCAGATCTGGCCTCGGCGGAGCCTCACGGGTTTTTGCAGGCTCCCCAGCCACTCGAGCACCTCATTGGTGCCGTTGAATATCTCCTTGGCTGTTTCCTCGCTGATAAAGCGATCCATAATCTTCTGGTAAGAAAACGGGTAATCGGAGATATAATAAAAAACAAGGTCGTCAAGAAAATCCTCATGCCGCGCGAGCTCTTCCCTGAACGCCTGCTGATCCACCTTGCTGCGGAAAAACTCGCTCTTCTGTATGCAGCTGATCAAGAAATTGATATTGTGAGATTTGGGCGCTTCCTTGCTGTAATAGAAAACATACATACCTTTGAGCAGGCGCTCGATTGACTGCTCGCAGAGGAAAGCGACATAGACCCAACGCTCTGAATTAACCATCGCATACGCTGTCTGGATGTCGTATTCCGAAAGCATATCCCAATATTTATACTTATCTTCATTCGTCAATGGTGTAAACCACCTTTATACCCGGTTTATATCCTTCAGGTACTTCGCCAGAGCCTTCACGGCGTCCCTGTCATAACGGCTGCCTTCACCCAAGCGGAGCTCATTCAGCGCTTCGCGCGGGGTAACGGCCTTTTTATATGCCCTGTCGGTGGTCATGGCGTCGTACGAATCGGCTACGGCGATGATCCTGGCCTCGGGGAGGATCTCCTTGCCGCTGAGGCCGTATGGGTAACCGGAGCCGTCCGGCCGCTCGTGGTGCTGCTCGACAATCTCCGCCACCTGTTTACCGAATTTGCCTTCGACAAACGACCTGCTGAATATGGGATGCTTCATGATATATCGCAGCTCTTCACGATTGAGCGACGTCGGCTTTTTGAGGATCTCATCAGGGATCATACACTTGCCAATATCGTGAAAAAGCGAGGAAATGACGAGCGTGTTGGTGATCTCCTTTGAAAGCCCCAGATTCTCGCAGATTTTAACTGAATACTCCATCACGCGGTTGGAATGGTTTTTTGTGTATTGATCCTTTTCCTCGCAACGCCGCCGAAGCTCGTTTAAATCGCCCGTATAGCTGTAAAGGTAATTAAAAACGGGTTTTGTCGAAATATACAGCATCTTGACACCGTTGGCGGATTTAGCCGGGATGGATTTTTTAATATTCGCCACGTAGAAGCAGTCGCCCTTCTCAAGCAGCTTCTCTTCCCCGCTCTCATCAATGATCGAAACAGAGCCGTCGAGGATATAGAAATATTCCATCAGCTCGCTGCTGCTGCCGGGGTCGATCCACATGGGTTTATCCGCGTAGATTTCGAGCTGCATGATGTCCATGCCCTCGTAGCTGGCCAAAAGACCCAGGAAGGATTGTTTCTGCCGCACACCCGTGACGTAATCGCCGTTTTTGACGATGTATATACCCTCCATCGTGAGTCCCCTTGAGTCAAGATATCCGCAGTCTTGCGGGTCGAGCCTTGGCGGAAACCGCCGGCACAATACCTCAATTATGATTGCAGATATGCGATATGTCAATACCATATCGGACTATTTCTTCCATGATGCCAACAGGGTCACGATATTCGGTGAAGGAAAAAAGCTGAGGCTGGATGTCGTAATCATAGCTGCGTGAAAGCCTGCAGAGAATCCTGAAAATTGCCCGCTGATCTTCTTTTTCATAACACTGCGGCATCATGACCGCCACATCTATATCGCTCTGATAAGTAAAATTTCCTTTGGCATAGGAGCCGAAGAGCACGATTCTTGACCCCGGGAACGCTCTCAGGATATCTCCTGCATAGCGGCTTAAAACCTCCTGAACAGCCGGCGGCACTGTAAGCAGTGCAAGTGTATTCGCAGACATGGGGGCGGTCAGGCAACTACAATAAACGGATCGATCACAACAGAGTTGCCGCCGATGTCCACGGCATAGGACGTGCATACGTAAGTGACCCCGAGCTTGTCAAGGCTTTTTTCAGCCTGTGCCGTGATGGACTCCGTACTATTCTCAACCGAATCACACAGCTTCTCTACCGGACGGCTGTCTTTTGAGAAGCCCGCAGCTTCCAGAATATTGCCTGCGAATTGGGCCGCATCCACACAGACTTCAATCTTTGTATTCGCGGTTTCCATGATACGCTGGGCCTTCTCGGCAGGCGAGATTGCGGCTGCACTGGTCGCGAATGCCGCAAACATTACGGCTGCGAGGGTAACCGCCAGCAACTTGAGCGATTTCGGCATTTTCATTGTACTTCCCCCAATTCGAAATAAGAAAACAAAAAAAGGCAACACGCATACAGATGCAGTTGCCTTTTAAGCACAATAAATTGAATTTCGGCAACTGGCTGCCATTGGCTTTCGCCATTAGGCCCTTTAGCTTTGCGCCCCTGCCTTTCGACAAGTTTGCCATTTCGGCTCTCACCGTATTTAATTTGATTTAATAGTAGCACAACGTTTTTTCGTTGTCAATGGATTTCGACAGAATATTTTCATCAGATGCGACTATTTTTGTTTTGTTTCGGGTTATTTTGTTATATAATAAAGGTTGTCGCAATCATTATGTCGGCAGCTCGGCCCGGCAAGGTCACCAACCCGCCTTTGCCATGGTTTGCTTGTCGCCCCTGTCTTCCCCGAGCGTGATCTCAAGTGTGAGGTGCTGCCCGCTGCTTCGTCTGAAAACCGTGATGCCCAGCCGGTCACCCGGCTTATGCGCATCGCGCACGGTGATAAGCTCGTCGGTTGTGGCGATCGCTTTGCTGCCTATCGCGGTGATAATGTCGTCAGCCAGCAGCCCGCTTTTTGCAGCCGGGCCCGTGGAATCGACGGAATCGATATAGACGCCCGCGGGGATCTCGTTGAGCTTAGCCGTCATCTCGTCAATTTCGCGGCAGTTGAAGCCAAAGCGAACCCTCCCCTTGACATATCCGTATTTCAGGATGCTGTCGATGACCGGCTTTGCCGTGTTGATCGGGATGGAAAAGCCGATGCCTTCATAGCCCTGCTGCGAGATTTTGGCGGAATTGATGGCCACCACCTGCCCATACATGTTGACAAGGGCGCCGCCGGAGTTGCCCGGATTGATCGCAGCATCCGTCTGGATGAGATTCATAGGCCCGTTGCCGACGTCGATGTTGCGGTCAACGGCGGAAATGATCCCCTGCGTGACGGAGCCTGCGAGCCGCAGCCCGGAAGGATTTCCGATCGCGACGACCTGCTCGCCCACATTGCACTGGCCGGAGTTGCCGAACTGCGCATACGCAAGGCCTTTTGCCTGGACTTTGATCACGGCGATATCGGTGCGGGCGTCGCTGCCCACGAGCGAAGCCGCAAGTTTCTTCCCGCCCTTGAACACCACCTCGAGACGGGCCGCCCCTTCGACCACGTGGTTATTCGTGATGATAAGGCCGTCGCTGCTCATGATGATGCCCGAGCCTTCGCCTGTTTCGCGCAGAGAGCCTTTCTGATACTGCACAATGCCCACGATGCTCTCGCAGACCTGCACGGCGACCTTTTCCGTCGTGAGCTTCCTTGAGGCCAGCGACGAGCAGCCCGGCCACGCGGGCTTATTGTGCAGCGTGACCGAAGTATTTGAGACCGCGGCTCCATTTGCCGTCCCCAAATCGCTGAAAAGGCTCTGGAGCTCGCCCGTCATGGTGGCGCACAGCAGCAGTGCCAGGCAGGCGAGTATGAGCGAAAAGCGCAGCAAATGCCGCTTCGGATGGCTGCCTTCACTTTTTGAGGCCCGCTGCCGCTTCTTTCGCGCGGGGCCTGCGGATTTTTCGCGGGATAGAAATTCGCTGAGCGGAACGGCATGTCTGGGCGCACTGCGCTTCATTCCCATTTCCCCTTCTTCGGATGTATCACACTTAATTCTATTACTGCGGCAATTAAATATTGCCGACGCCATAAAAGAAATTTCGAGGTATAATGAGAAAGACATCGGCAGCACTCCCAAACCGCCCATCAGAGCGGAATCCGGCCGGCGAAGTATTAAATAACGGAAGACGGCAAAGAATAAAGGAAAACACAGACTCCGGAGGAACCATGAAAAAGGCAACGGTATTTCTGATGGCGCTGATCCTCTGCCTTACGCTGCCGCTCGCGGGTTGCCGCAAAAAGGACGTGACCGGCAGCCGTTTTGTGGTCGTCACATCGTTTTATCCGCTTTATCTTTTTACTCAAAATATCGCGGATGGTGTCAGCGGCGTCGAGATCGTGAACATGACGGCGCCGTCGACGGGCTGCCTGCACGATTACGAGCTGACCGCGAAGGATATGAAAACGCTTGACAGCGCCGGTGTTTTCATCTACAATGGCGCAGACCTTGAGAGCTTTATCCCCGAGGTAATGCGTCAGCAGCCTTCGCTTGTGACGATTGAGGCCGCGAAGGGCCTCCCTCTTTTAAAGGATGCGGACGGCAGCGAAAACGCACATATATGGGTTTCGGTGCAGGGCGCGATCGGTGAGGTACGCAACATCGCAGCCGGCCTTGAACGCCTTGACGCGGCGCATGCGCCGGAATACAAAGCCAACGCCTCGCGCTATACGGCGCGGCTACAGGCGCTCTATGCGCAAATGAAAGAGGGGCTTGCGGAGCTGCGCGGCAGCGACATGATCACGTTCCATGAGGCATTCCCCTACTTTTCAAGGGATTTTTCACTCAACGACGCGGCCGTCGTAGAAATCGACCCCGGCACACAGCCGACGGCCGCCCGGCTCAATTCGCTGATTTCGCTGATTAAAGACCGCCATATCCGCGCGATCTTCACAGAGCCTCAGTATACGCCGCAGGCAGCGAATACCATCTCTCAGGAGACCGGTGCGCAAATCTACACGCTCGACCCTGTCGTAACGGGCCCGATGGACGACCCCAATTACTACATAGAGGCCATGCAGGGTAATCTGAAAACACTTCTGAAGGCACTGGGGTGATCTGGAACGGATAAAGACGGCCTGAGCGGCATTCTCACAGACTGCGGCATGCTACTGTGCAATGAAAACGTTTTCTTTCCGAGCCTTGTTTCCGTCGGCGGTGACTGGGATATGATCCTGTCGCTGATTGAGGAGCGCTCGGCGTTTTTCAGCCATGCATTCCATGGCAGGACAACCTATCTCTCGGCGGAGTTATATTTCTGCCTGAAACCGCTCAGGCGCAAGACTCCGCGCGACGAAACCCAACAAAGAATCATCGGTATCCTCAAAGACACCGGTGGCGCCGATTCCGCTTTCCTTAAAAGCGTATTGATGCTTGAGAGCAAGGCGCTTGCAAAGGAAATGGAGCCGCTGCTCGCCGATCTCAGTGTCACCGTTCTGCGCCGCGGGCGCGCGCTCAGCGAGAGCTGGACGACGTTCGTCTGGGGAACCTCAGCGCAGTGGGAAAACGAAGTGACTGCGCCGCCTTACGCTGCTGACCATGCGGCCTGCCGACGCAGAGTGGATGAGCTTCTTTCGGC
>JARLHS010000113.1 GCA_031292115.1 Clostridia bacterium
GCGCGGGGAAAGCCGGCCGGCCGGCTCCGCCGCCGCGGCCTCCTTGACGTCCTTTGTCAGGCTGAGCACCTGCTCGCTGCGGCTGCCGTCGCGGTAGATCGTCACGCCCTTGCAGCCGAGCCGGGCGGCCAGCATATAAACGTTCGAGACGTCGTCACGCGTCGCCTCATTGGAAAAATTAACGGTCTTGGAAACAGCGTTGTCGGTGTATTCCTGAAACGCGGCCTGCATGCGGATGTGCGCTTCGGGCGAGATATCGTGCGCGCAGACGAAAACACGGCGGATATCCTCGGGCAGCTCCGTGACGTGCGAGACAGAGCCCGCCTGCGCGATTTTCTTCATCAGCTCATCCGAATAGAGCCCGCGTTCGGCGAGCACTTCCTTGAGCACAGGGCTGACCTCGGTCATCTCGGTGCCGTCCATGACGTTGCGCATGTATACAAACCCGAAAACAGGCTCGATGCCGCTTGAGCAGCCGGCGATGATCGAGAGCGTGCCGGTGGGCGCGATCGTCGTCACCGTGGCGTTGCGGCGTGCAGGGCCGCCGGAGAGCGTGCTTTCTTTAAAAAGCGGGAAGCTGCCGCGCTTCTCGGCCAGCCTGGTGCTCTCGGCGCGCGCCTTCTCGGTGATAAAGCTCATCAATTTTTTTGCGAGCTCGACCGCTTCCGCGGAATCATACGGGATGCCGAGCCGCAGCAGCAGATCGGCCCACCCCATCACGCCGAGCCCCACCTTGCGCGTCGAGCGCGTGGTCTCGCCGATCTTCTCAAGCGGGTAGCGGTTGGCGTCGATGACATTGTCGAGAAAATGCACGCCGAGCCGGACGGTTCTTTCAAGGTGTTTCCAGTCGATCGCGGGGCTGGCGCCGTCATATTGAAGCATGCGGTAGAGATTCACGGAGCCGAGGTTGCAGGATTCATAGGGCAGCAGCGGCTGCTCGCCGCACGGGTTGGTCGATTCGATCTCGCCGAGCTTCGGCACGACGTTGTCCCGGTTGAGGCGGTCGAGGAAAATGATGCCCGGCTCGCCGTTCTGCCACGCCGAGTCGACGATTTTATCAAAGACCGCCTTCGCGCTGAGCTCGCCGACGACCCTTTTGGTGCGGGGATCGATCAGCTCGTAGTTTTTGTTGCCCTGCACAGCCGTGATGAATTTTTCCGTAATGCCCACGGAGAGGTTGAAATTGGTGATATCGCGGTTGTCGCGCTTGCAGTCGATGAATTCAAGGATATCCGGGTGATCGACGCGCAGAATGCCCATATTCGCGCCGCGGCGCGTGCCGCCCTGTTTGACGGCCTCGGTGGCCATGTTAAAAACGCGCATAAAGCTCACGGGGCCCGACGCCACGCCTCCCGTCGAATTGACCGTGCTGCCCTTCGCGCGCAGCCTTGAGAATGAGAAGCCCGTGCCACCGCCCGATTTATGGATCAGCGCGGCCTGTTTGATCGCCTCAAAAATATCCTCCATCGTATCCTCGACCGGCAGCACAAAGCACGCCGAAAGCTGGCCCAGCGGCCTGCCGGCGTTCATCAGCGTGGGCGAATTGGGCAGGAATTCAAGGCCGTCCATCATATCGTAAAAGTCTTTCGACAGCTTGTCCACATCGCCGCCATAGCGGCCGTCGGGCTCTGCTATGGATTTTGCCACGCGGAGCAGCAGCCCTTCTTCCGTTTCGGTGATCTCTCCATTTTCGTTACGCATCAGGTATCGGCGCTCCAACACTGTTTTCGCGTTTTCGGTAAGCTCCATTTATACGTCCCCTTCCAAGAGTCTGCAGGATTTCTGCATATATATAGTGCCATTTATAAAGCAATGGTACTATATATTGTACTATTGCCAGTCGGCTCTGTCAACAGCGTGTTTTTCACAAAAAGTAACGCGCTATTTCTGTGAAAACCACAAAACTTTTTCCGCGCCACCCCTCAGAACAATTTGATGGCCGCAAGCATGACCGCGCTGCCGCCCGCGATACCGAGCAGCGCGAGTTCGAGGTGACCGTATCCTTCCGAGGCGGGGATGAGCTCCTGAAACGAAAGATAGATCATGATGCCCGCGACGGCGCCGAAGATCACGCCAAGCAGCGCGCTGCTGAGAAACGGCGCGAGGATCAGGAACGCGAGCAGCGCGCCCAGCGGCTCGGAAAGGCCGGAAAGCGTCGAGATGCCCAGCGCGCGCTTCCGGCTGCCCGTGCCATAAAAAATCGGCATGGAGACCGCGATGCCCTCGGGTATATTATGCAGCGAAATTGAGATCGTAACCGGCAGCCCGAGCCGAAAATTTGAATACCCTGCCATAAACGTGGCGATCCCTTCCGGGAAATTATGCAGCGTCATGGCAAGCGCGGTCACGAGCCCCATGCGCGCGAGGCTCTGCCCCTGCGTGCGGGGCGACGCATCGCTGGGGCCGTGCGCTCCGGAGGGGTCGGGGATGAGCCTGTCGATGAGCATTGCCACGGCGAAACCGCCGAGCAGGCTCGCCGCCGCCGCGGCCCCCCCGGCAGACGCCCCGAGCGCGCCGCTCAGGCTGTGCCGCGCCTCGGGCAGCAGCTCGACGAAAGAGACCGTCACCATTACCCCGGCGGAAAGCCCCAGCGCAAACGAGAGCATCCGCGTGCCCGTGCGCCGCGCGAATACCGCGATGAGCCCGCCGATCGAGGTCGAAAGACCGGCAAGCGTGGACATGACGAGCGCGGGAATCACTCCCGTCATAGCATCAGCTCTTTTCAGCGGAATATTGCGTTTTTTCTTGCCAAAGGACGTGGGCTGTATTAAAATAGGGAAGGTTTCCTTTTGAAAGGGGATGTTCCTGTGGCCGCGGAGCTTAAAAAGGTGGAGATCTTCACAGACGGCGCCTGCCTGGGCAATCCCGGGCCCGGCGGCTACGGCGTTATCCTTCGCTGCGGCGGCGTTGTCAAGGAGCTTTCAAAAGGTTATGAAGGCACGACGAACAACCGCATGGAGCTGCTCGCGGCCATCGAGGGGCTCGCGGCGCTCAAATCGCGCTGCAGCGTCACGCTATACAGCGATTCGCTTTATGTTGTCAACGGCATCACAAAGGGCTGGGCAAAAAAATGGCGGCAAAACGGCTGGATGCGCACGCCAAGGGAGCCCGCGCTCAACGCCGACCTGTGGGAACGGCTGCTTACACTGCTCGGCGCGCACGAGGTAAAAACCGTCTGGGTGAAGGGGCACGCGGGCCACGCGGAAAACGAGCGCTGCGATTTCCTCGCCACTTCGGCCGCGAAATCAATAAAAAGCCTTCTTTTGTAAATACTACTGATTAAATGATTCGAATTTTTGTTTTCTTAATGTGAAATTGCTATTGTAATTTATACCGTATCGGTATATATTATATATGGATGACAAAAGACTCAAGAAATTCACAGGAAGGTGAAGATATGTCACGTTTTATCTATGCCGATAACGCCGCGACAACCGCGGTTTCGCAGCCTGTGCTTGACGCCATGCTTCCCTATTTCGCGGAGCATTACGGCAATCCCTCGAGCATCTACTCGATCGGGCGCGACGCGCACACGGCGGTCGACACCGCCCGTGAGCAGACGGCCGCCGCTCTGGGCGCGCTCCCGGAAGAAATCTATTTTACATCGGGCGGATCGGAAGCCGACAACTGGGCGATCCGCGGCGCCGCGCTTGCCAACCGGAAAAAAGGGCGGCACATCATTTCATCCGTGTTTGAGCACCACGCGGTGCTGCACACGCTCAAGGCGCTTGAAAAAGAGGGTTGGGAAGTAACCTACCTGAAGGTCTACGAAAACGGCATTGTCCGGCCCGACGACCTGCGCGCCGCCATACGCCCCGATACGGTGCTTGTGACGATCATGTACGCCAACAACGAGATCGGCACAATTCAGCCTATTCCCGAGCTCGCCGGAATATGCCACGAAAAGGGCGTTCTTTTCCACACCGATGCCGTACAGGCCATTGGCCACGTGGCAATCAACGTCAAGGAGCAGGGCATCGATATGCTCTCTCTTTCGGCGCACAAATTCCACGGCCCCAAGGGCACCGGCGCGCTTTATATCAAAAAAGGCCTGCGCATACCCAACCTGATCGAAGGCGGAGCGCAGGAGCGCGGCCACCGCGCGGGCACCGAGAACGTGGCCGGCATCGTGGGCCTCGGCAGGGCGATTGAGATTGCCTGCAAGGATATCACGGCGCGCGATGAGAAGGTGAAGCTGCTGCGCGATGCGCTGATCGACAATCTGCTTAAAATTAAACGGGTGCGCCTCAACGGAGACCGCTTGCAGCGGCTCGCAGGCAACGTCAACGTTTCGGTGGAGGGCATCGAAGGCGAATCGCTGCTGCTGATGCTCGATATGAAGGGCGTCTGCGCCTCCTCGGGCTCGGCCTGCACATCGGGCTCGCTGGATCCTTCGCATGTGCTGCTTGCCATCGGGCTGCCGCACGAGGTCGCGCACGGCTCTCTGCGGCTCACGCTCGGCGAGGAAAACACCATGGCAGATGTCAACTACATCTGCGAGGTGCTGCCATCCATCATTGACCGGCTGCGGTCGATGTCCCCCGTGTGGGAAAAGATTGAAGCCCAAGCCTGACCTTGTAAAGGAGATGTGTACGCTATGCTGTACAGTCAGAAAGTAATGGATCATTTTTCAAATCCGCGCAATGTCGGTGAAATCACAGATGCCGACGGCGTCGGCGAAGTCGGCAACCCGCGCTGCGGCGATATCATGAAGATGTACCTCAAGATCAACGACGCCGGCATCATTGAGGATGTCAAATTCAAAACGTTCGGCTGCGGCGCAGCCGTGGCCACCTCATCAATAGCTACCGAGCTCATCAAGGGCAAAAGCATCGACGATGCGCTCAAGCTCACAAACCAGGCCGTTGTCGAGGCGCTCGACGGGCTGCCTCCCGTGAAGCTGCACTGTTCCGTGCTGGCGGAGCAGGCGGTGAAATCGGCGCTGGCCGATTACTACCGCCGCAAGGGCATTGATCCCGAGCCGATCGTCGGCAAGATTGAGGATTGCGAAGCCTGCGCGCTGCATCCGCAAGGCTGATATAGATTCCAATTGGATTCCAAACGGATCATTGATAGTACGATTCGATAGGCAGGCGCAGCCGCGCATGCCGTTCCTGCCGCCGCAGGGCAGGGAAGAGGGCAAGGGGATTTTCGGGCGTATCAAATCGCACGAAGGTCCCCCTTTTTGGTTTACGCCGGTGAAATCCGCTGCGGCAGGCGATAGACATACGCAATAGCGTATGTCTATTAAATAATGGTATAAAATTATTTTTCACTTCCCCATAAAAACAGGGCCCCTGAAACGTTATACGATCAGAGAGGTGAGCGTACCCATGATCGACGGCGACCTCGACGCCTGCATCGCGCGCATCGCGCTCAGCGACAAGGAAGCGCTCAAAGAGCTTTACGACGGCTACCGGCACATCGTGTTCCTGTTCGCGCAGTCCGTTCTTCAGGACGCGGGCCGCGCGGAGGATACCGTGCAGGAGGTCTTTATCAGGCTCTGGGCAAACGCGCGCAGCTACCGTGCGGGGACGAACCCGATGGCGTGGATTTTCACCATCACGCGCAACGAGGCGGTCGGCTGCCTGAGAAAAAGCCGGCGCGAGCTCGCTTGTGATTTTGAGGTCGACGACTCCCCGGAGCCACGCGAAGCCGCAGAGACGCCGGACGAAAGCGTGCAGTCGCGGCTCGGGGTCGAGGAGGCGCTTTCGCTGCTGAACGGGCACGAGAGGCAGATCGTCGTCCTGCACGTGCTGGGCGGGCTTTCCTACCGCGTGATCGGCCGGCTTCTCAATATGCCC
>JARLHS010000114.1 GCA_031292115.1 Clostridia bacterium
ATTTCGTTCCTGAAGCTGGGGCATGCGGCATTTTTGGGCAGCCCGACCAAGGCAACCGAGCATGTGAAAGAGGCTCCGTGGCCGATGCTCGTGCCGATGATCGTGCTGGCGTTCGGCTGCGTGCTTTTCGGCGTGTATAATCCGCTGCCGCTCAAGTATCTCATTCAGCCGGTGCTTGGCGCAAGGCTTGCGGGGATCAGCTTCGCGGGGCTTCCTCAGAACTGGGTGCTGGTGGGTATCTCGCTCGCCGTGCTGCTGCTTGCGTTCCTCGACCACCTGTACGGCTCGAGAAAGACCAAGAGCGGGCTCGGCGCAGCAGACCACATCCATTACGCGCCCGTGCTTTCCACTGTTTACGGCTGGGCCGAGTTGAGGTATTTCGATGTCTATAACGTCGGCACATATGTGATCAAGGGCATGTCAAATGTCGCCCTGCTGATCAACAAGGGCATCGACTGGTTTTATGACAAATTTATTGTATGGCTTGTTTCGACTGTTTCACGCGGTATCAGCAAGGCGCACAACGGAAGCCAGGCCTTATATCTGGGCTGGGTGCTGGCCGGTGTGGTCATTGTGATCGTACTATTCATGGTTTCGATTTAACCGGTGTTTTCCGCTTGCTGAGGAACACTGTTTAGGAGGAAATATCAGTGCCGCTTTATTACTTGGCGATTCCGCTGATTGCAGTAATAGCCCTGAATCTGGCCTTTAAAGAGATGGGGAAGAAGATCTCGTTTTGGGTTACGGCTGCCGTCGCGCTGCTGCAGATGGGCCTGTCCGTTGCCGCCGTCATCCTGTGCGCGCAAACCGGAAGCGCCTTAAAAGGGCAGTTTTTCACATCCATATCGATTGATTTTCTCAGTGCCGTCGTGCTTCTGACGATCGGGCTCATAGCCTTTGTCAGTATTGTCATGGCAAGGGTTATGGATCGAGAAAATATCTTCAATTTTGCGAATCTGCTGCTTCTTTGCATGCTGGGCATGAACGGCATCACCATGGTAACCGACCTCTTCAGCCTTTATGTGTTTATCGAGGTCACCTCCGCCGCATCCTTCATACTCATCGCGATACACCGCGACAAGGCGGAGCTCGAGGGCTCCTTTAAGTATTACATGCTTTCCGCCATCGCGACCGTGCTGATGCTGACCGCCATCGCGTTCATATTCATGCTGGCCGGCGATACCGGTTTCGGTGCCGTGCGAAAATATATCGACGGGTTGGGTGGGGCTTTCCCGTTCCAGATCGTCATTGCCTTTATGCTTTTTACCGCCGGGCTTTCCATCAAAGCGGGCCTTGTGCCGTTCCACGGGTGGGTTCCGGACGCGTATTCGGCATCCTCCTCTCCGGTTTCGGTGCTGCTTGCGGGGATCGTGACCAAGGTTTCCGGCGTTTACACCCTGATGAGGGTATACAGGGATGTGTTCGGCAGCTCGCCGGCCGTCGGGCACGTGCTGATGATCCTCGGGCTGCTCTCGATCTTTATCGGAGCGCTCGCCGCCATTGGGCAGAAGGATTTCAAGAGGATGCTGGCATATTCCAGTATCAGTCAGATAGGCTATATTATTATCGGCATCGCCACAGGCTCGCCGCTCGGGTTTATCGGCGCCCTGCTCCATTTCTTCAACCATGCCGATTTCAAATCCCTGCTCTTTGTCGATTCAGCCGCGATCGAGATGCAGACGGGGAAAAGGGATATGAACGAAATGGGCGGCCTCGCGTCGAAGATGCCGTCGACCGGCGCAAGCTCGATTCTGGCTTTCCTCTCCACGGCAGGCATACCGCCGCTTTCCGGTTTCTGGAGCAAGTTCATGATCATCCTGGCGGTCTGGGCGGTTTCAAAGGCCGCCGCTTCGCTCGCTCTGCTGGCGAGCCTCATTACGCTGGCATACTTTCTTGTCATGCAAAGAAAGGTCTTTTTCGGGAAAACCGCCGAGGGCATGCAGGACGTCAAAGAAGCCCCGCGCGGCATTGTGGCAGTCGAATGGCTGCTCTCCGCGATAACCGTGATATTGGGCGTGCTGTTCCCGCTGGTTTTGATCTACCTCAAGGGAATAGGGCTGATATAAACGAGAAGACTATTCTGGTGGCTTTCGCGCTCACATCGTCTGGAGGGGCAGACACCGCCGGAGCAGCTCCCGAAGCAGTGCATCCGGCCACGGTCATGCCGGCTTGGCGTCTGAGCATCGGATCGGTTCAATGATTTATAATTGCACGGAGGAATGGCGGTTATCATGAATATAACGATTTTGATAATACTGCTTGCGGGCATGGTGGTTTCGGCCGCCGCGTGTGTCATGATGCGGAATCTGCTTCATGCGGCGATCATGCTTGCCATTACGAGCGCGATCCTGGCTGTTGCCATGTTTGTGCTGAATGCGCCGCTTGCGGGGGTTTTTGAGCTCTCGGTCTGCGCGGGGCTGATCACGGTGATTTTCGTCAGCGCGATCAGTATGACCAAGACCTATACGAAAGAAGAGCTTAAAATAAAGTCGAGGGTCCGGCTCAAGCGTTTCGCATTCCTTCCCGTCGTGCTCATCGTGGTGTTTGTTGTGCTCTGCGCCTTCATATGGCCTCATCTGGACGCCTCGCTGCAGGCAGCGGGCATCGCTCAGGCCGGCAGCAATGTACAGGATACCATTTGGAATAAGAGACAGATCGATCTCCTTGGTCAGATCATCATCATACTTGCCGGCGTGTTCGGAGTCGTCATCTTCTTTAAGGAGAGTGAAAAAAAGTGAGTCTGCTTCTTGCCATTTTTATTATTGCCACCGCGCTGCTTTTCGTAACCGGGCTTTACAGCCTGCTTGTCACGAGAAACCTGATACGCATCGTCATGTCGCTCGAGATCCTGACAAAAGGCGTGACGCTCATTATGCTGGGAGCGGGCTATATCAACGGGAACATGGCCGCCGCCCAGGCGTATGTGATTACGATTATCATACTCGAAGTCGTGCTTCTGGCAGTCGCTACGGGAATTGTGCTGGGTGTATACCGGCGCAACGGGTCGCTGAACGCGCGAAAGCTCAACAATTTAAAGGGCTGACCGCAGGCAGCCGTCAGGCCTAACGAATCGGAAACGGAAGGGTTCTTATGAGTAATATATGGCTGGCACCGCCCATCGTTTTTATCGTTTTCCTCATTATTTTGTTGGGAGTCTCGCTTTTAGCCGGTAAGATGGCCGCGAAGGGCGCGGATTCCGCTTCCAAAACAAAATCCTATGCGTGCGGTGAAAGTGACTATGCCAGCATGGGGCAGCTGGAATACTCGCAGTTTTTCAAGGTTGCGTTTTTTTTCACGATTATGCATGTCATCGTGCTGATACTGGCCACCGTACCGGCGGGCATGTCGGTGATGGCCGCGCTGTATTTTATCATTGCAATCGTAGCGCTTATCATTCTTTTCAGGAAGTAGGGTAGAATAATGATCGTAGACAGAATCGTTACCTGGGCCAGAATGAAATCCCCGTGGATCGTCCATTTCAATTCCGGCGCCTGTAACGCGTGCGATATAGAGGTGCTGGCGGCGCTTACCCCCAGGTATGACGTTGAACGTTTCGGCATTCTGCTCAAGGGCTCCCCGAGGCATGCCGATGTGCTCGTCTGCTCAGGGCCTGTGACCCTGCAGCAGAAGGAACGGCTTAAAACCATCTATGAGCAGATGTCCGAGCCGAAATTTGTGTTGGCGGTCGGCACATGCGCTTCGTCGGCGGGCGTTTTCAACGGCTGCTACGGCGTCTGCGGAGGCGTCGACACCGTTTTGCCGGTGTCGGCCTATATACCGGGCTGCCCCGCGCGGCCGGAAGCAATCATTGACGGTGTGGTCAAACTTCTTAAGAGCTTAAAGAAATAGTTTGGAGGCATATTCACTATGCTGGAGAAAGAGAATCAGGTTTTAAGCGAGCTTGCCGGCAAATTCGACTGTCTCAGCGGAAAAGGCGTGGTTCCTGCTCAGCGGAGAATATTTCTGGATGTGCCTGAAGAAATTTTCCCCGATGTGTTGAAGTACGCCCGCAACGAGCTCAAATTTGTGCAGCTTTGCACCATAACGGGCCTTGATGCCGGGGATTGCTTTCAGTTTATTTATCATATTGCGGATGACGAGGGCACCCTGCTCAACCTCAAGCGAAGCGTACCCAAAGACCATGCGGTTATCACGTCGGTGCTGGATAGCTATAACGGCGCGATATTTTACGAGAGGGAGCTCGAAGACCTTCTCGGCGTAAAGGTCGAGGGCCTGCCTGAGGGAAGGCATTATCCTCTGCCGGATAACTGGCCGCAGGGGCAGTATCCTCAGCGGAAGGACTGGGATCCCGAGTCGTTGTCTCAGATTAAGTAAGGGAGGTATAAACATGGGAAAATTCGTGATACCTGTGGGCCCGCAGCATCCTGCGCTCGAGGAGCCCGAGAGCTTCAGCCTGATGCTTGAAGGCGAACGCGTCGCGGCGGCGAACGTTACGCTCGGCTATAACCACAGGGGCATTGAGAAGGCCTGCGAGAGCAGGACCTATATACAGGATATCTATCTGCTCGAAAGGATCTGCGGCATCTGCTCGCACGCGCATTCCACCTGCTATGTGCAGACCGTTGAAGATGTCGCGGGGCTTGAAGTGCCGAAAAGAGCCCTGTATATACGCTCCCTGATCGGGGAGCTCGAGAGAGTCCACAGCCATTTGCTCTGGCTGGGCATCGCCGGGCATGAAATCGGCTTTGAATCCCTTTTCATGTATTCCTGGAAAGACCGGGAAGTCGTGATGGATATCCTTGAGCTGCTCACGGGCAACCGGGTGAATTACGGAATGAATACCGTCGGCGGCGTGCGCAGGGATATTACGCCGGAGCAGGCGCAGGATGTGCTCAAGGCACTTGTTATACTGGAGGAAAAGACTAAGTATTACATCCAGCTCGCGAATGAGGAAGTCACGCTGATCGACAGGCTGCAGGGAGTCGGCAGGCTGTCGAAGGAAGACGTGCTGAAATACGGAGCTACCGGGCCTGTCATGCGGGCCGCGGGGGTTAGCAGGGATATCAGGAAAGACGACCCCTACGCCGCCTATGGCGAGCTTGACTTTGAGGTGATTACCGATACGCATGCAGATGTGCTCGGAAGAACCGTCGTCAGGGTCAAGGAGCTTATGGAAAGCTACAAAATGATCCGGCAGATATTGAAGCAGATGCCCGACGGGCCGATCACCGTCAGGGCTCCGAAAAAGATACCGGCGGGCGAGGCCGTGAGCCGGTATGAAGCCCCGAGGGGAGAAGACATCCATTACTTGCGTTCTGACGGCACGGATAAGCCCGATCGAGTAAAAGTCCGCGCGCCTACCCTTGCAAACCTCGCGGCCATATCGAATATGCTCGAGGGCGGGTATCTGGCCGACGTTCCCATCGTGATTGCCGCTATTGACCCATGCTTCTCCTGCACCGACAGGGCGATCAAGGTCGTCAATGCGTCGGGCGGGGAATCCATGTTTGACTGGGAAGGTCTTCGCAGATACAGCATCGACTGGTACCGTAAGCAGGGGATTGATATGAAAGGCACAAAACTTTCGAGAGGGGAAGACTAATCGATATGGGGATTGCGTTGTTTGATATTATTGTTTTCCCCGGTTTCATTTTTCTCGGCATCCTGTCGCTCGTGGCGGAGTTTACAGACCGTAAGCTGAATGCAAGGCTGCAAAACCGCGTAGGGCCGCCTTGGTATCAGCCGCTGGCGGATTTTATAAAACTCTCGACCAAGGAGACGATCGTCCCTGAGTCGGCAAGCTCGCGCATGTTCCGCGCGCTGCCCCTGTTTGCTCTTGCCTCGGCGTCCACGGCATTCCTGTATATACCGATCTGGAGCACGACATCGCTGTTTCCGTTCAGCTGCGACCTGATCGTTGTGCTGTATCTCTTGACGGTGCCGACGCTCACATTCTTTCTCGCAGGCTGGTTTTCCTCGTCGCTTTACTCGGAAATCGGCTCGATCAGAACAATGACGCAGCTTTTTGCCTATGAGGTGCCGCTTTATATGGCGCTGCTGGGCCCTGCGATCCTTGCCGACAACTGGTCGATCAGCGGCATCGCGTCCTATTACTATATCCACCCGCTGATGGCGCTGTTTAACATCCCGGGCCTTCTCGTGTCGCTCGTAGCCGCGCAGGGAAAGCTGGAGAGGGCGCCTTTCGACATCCCTGACGCCGAAACCGAGATCGTGGGCGGCACGTTCACCGAGTATAACGGGCGGTTTCTGGCATTTTTCAGGATGAGCATCGATGTGGAGCTGGTCGTGGTAGCCACGCTGATCGCGGCCGTGTTTTTCCCGCTTTTTACCCCCGCAAACGCGATTGTCGGGTTTTTAATATATCTTGTCAAGATACTGTTTGTGATATTTTTGCTGGCAGTCCTGCGCACAGCCCTCGCCAGGCTCAGGATTGAGCAGATGGTCAGCTTCTGCTGGAGGATTCTCGCCCCTCTAGCGCTGCTTCAGGTACTTATTGATCTGATCGTAAAGGGAGTGCTTGCGCATTGAAAAAAACCGGCAAGATAGTGCCTTTACTGTTGAATATGCTGTTTCGAAAGCCGAATACGATGAAGTATCCGTATGAAAAAGCAACGGTGCAGAAGAATTTCAGGGGAAAACTCAAGTATGATGCCGAAAAGTGCATAGGCTGCGGGATATGCTCGCGCGTCTGCCCGGCGGGCGCGATTGAAATCGAAAAAATCGGTGATAAGAAGTTCAAGGCCATTGTGTATCTGGATCGCTGCATTTATTGCGGGCAATGTGCCGAATCATGCCCTAAAAAGGCTCTTGAGAATACGGAAGAATTTGAATTGGCAAGCCTCAGCAAGGATGAGCTCAAGGTGGAGATTTAAAATTTGGAAAGTTTATACGATTTTCTAGGCCAAAGGCTCAAGGGCGTGAAAAAACTGGCGGTGTTGGGCGCCGGCTCGGTATTGCGGGCGGATGACGCGGCCGGGATCCTGGTGGTGGAGCGCCTCATGGATACCTTCGGGCGCGGTGGCCGCAGCAATCTCGGGCTGTATGTGGGTGAAACCGCTCCCGAAAATTTCA
>JARLHS010000012.1 GCA_031292115.1 Clostridia bacterium
AGGGAGGCGCGCCGCTTTCAGGCTCATCCCTGCGATTCTGCTCTGCGCAGATGCCGCAGGAGTCTGTACATCGCCAAAGCGCCGCAGAGCATCAGTGCGGAGACCAGCAGCCAGGTGCGGCGGTAATTCAAATAGATGAGAAGTGAGCCCGTGATAACCGGCCCGACGGCGGTACCTGTGCCGGTTGCAATGGTCAGAATGGAATTGACCCTCCCCATATACGCTTCCGGAGTGCGCTGCGCGATAAACGTATTGATGTTGATGGAAATCATGATCTCGCCGATCGTCAGGATGAAAACGGCGACCACGAACACCGGCGTGAAACGGTTGACGGCAAAAAGTGCGAAGGATACACAATAGAGCAGCCCGCCGGCGAAAATCACCTTAAGCGGGTGCATCGCCTGTGTGCCGGAAGTCAGCAGCGGGGTGAAGATGATCACGACGACACTGTTCATGCTCAGCAGCAGGCTGAAAAACTCAACGCCGTACGACTGGAAAATATCCGCCGTCTGCAGCGGAAGCAGGAAACTGAACTGTATGTAGCAGAGGTTGTAGATCAGCATCACTACGGCAAACAGCGGTAAAACGGCATTGCTTTTAAAGAATTCAAACAGCGATTGCTGACGAACGGGCTCGGCCCCTTCGCCCTTCGCCGGCGCAGAAGGCTCCGGCGTCCCCTTTTTGTCTTTGACGAAGAAGAGAACAAGGGCTGTCGCCAGCAGCGTCGTAAGCGCATCCAGGAAGAACAGCAGGTTGAGATGCGAATTAAAAAGGAGCCCTCCCAGCATCGGCCCTACCGCCATCCCCAGATTCAGCCCCAGGTACATCAGCGAATAGGATCTCTGGATCATCGAAGAAGGTGCGATGTCGGCCACGATCACATTAAAGGCGGGCGCAGCCATGACGTACAGATCCATCGCGGCAATGATCAGGGCCGCTGTCGAAAGCGAGGGCTTTAAAAAGCCGCAGGCAAAATAAACGAAAGCGCCGAGGAAATTAAAGATAACAATGACCTTTTTGCTGCCGATTTTATCGACAAGTCTGCCGCCCAGGAACAGAAACGGAGCCTGCGTTAACATTGCAATCGTGGAAAGAAGGCCGGCGTCGGATTTTGAAAGCCCGATCTTGCGCGTTAAAATAAGCGCCATTAAAGGCATGATGAAACTGCCCATAAAATTGACCACGCGGGAAACAAAAAGAATATATATATTTCCCGGCAGCCCGCTGTATATTGAAAACGGATTTTTCTTCTTCAATACGGTACCTCTTAATCCGCGTCAAAAATCCCGGGTCGTTGAGTTCGCGGCAAAGCCGCACCGCGATAATACGAATTTCCAATATAAAAAACGATAAAACCGACTTTTTTCGCCGCTTTCAGCGGTGTGAAAATACAGGCTTTGCTTTTGCGGGATTCGTATTAAACGGTTTCCCTGGCGGCAACCGCCGCCCGCCGCAAAGCGGCAGGCATTAAATTGCGGGATGATATCCGCAGTTTAATGGGAGGATCGTATAAGTATCGTGATCCGGGATCAAATCCTTTTTGATATCAAAATGCAAAGAAACCCCGGCAGCACTGGGGGGAGAATATCGCACCAGCAGAAACGGGCGCATCCGCCGGGTAATTGTCAGGAGCGAAGCTCAGAAACGCTGGCACGGTCAATGCCGCAGATATTCCGCAAGCGGTGACGAATCCAGCTCTTCAAACCGGGTGAGAAAACGGTAAAGTTTCTCGCCGATGGCGCTTACGCCGCCCTGCACCCGTGATTCAATGTTGAGCGGCATCAGCGGGTCGTGCAGCGACATACGCAGCAGCAGCCACCCGTCCCCTTCGCCGCTGCCGAACGAAACGCGCAGACCCTCATAATTATCGGGCGCGATGCGGAACGAGGGCTGCCTCGCGGCGTAGGATTCGAGCTCCCTGAGTACGCCCGAGCCATAGGCCTTGAAATCCGCAGCGCTGATCTTCATACGGAATTCCTGTGTCTCAAGCGGCTCGCGCAGGCCGGTAAGCAGCCTGTCGATCGTTTGGCCCTCGCGTTTGAGCCTTGCCGCCTTGATGAGAATCTTTGAGATGAGGTAGGCGCCGTCATCGAGAAAATAATTCTCCTTGAGCGCGCCGTGGCCGGAGGTCTCGATTGCGAGGCAGCATTCCTGCCCGGCGCTGTTGAGCCTGATTGCCTCGTTGATCACATTGCGGTAACCGCGTTTGAAGCGGTGGTGCACGCCGCCGAGCGCCGTGATAAAGGCCACGAGCTCATCGGAGGTGACGGAATCGGTGACGATTACCGTGCCCGGATGCTCCTCCAGTACGATCGAAGCCATTAGCGCGATGATCCGGTTTCGGTTGATCTCACGCCCGGAGGCGTCGACGGCACCCGCGCGGTCGACATCGGTGTCGAATATGATGCCGAGATCCGCCCCGCTTTGCGCCGTTGCCTCACAGATGCTGCGCATCGCCTGCTCGTTGTCCGGGTTGGGGATGTGGTTGGGGAAGGAGCCGTCGGGCTCGAGGAAACGGCTTCCGCGCGTGTCGGCCCCAAGCGGCGCAAGCACTTCTGAGGCGAAGAAGCCGCCCGAGCCGTTGCCCGCGTCGACCACGATCTTCAGCCCCTTCAGGGGATGCTGATAATCGGCGGGGTCGTCCGCGCCCGCGCGCACCTTCTCAACAAGGTGGGCCGCGTAATCCGCCATCAGCTCCGGTGCTGGAAATATCGGGCCTGCCACAGCAGCGGGCGTGAAGGCGCCTTCCCCCGCGATGCGGCAGAGCTCGGTGATCTGCTCCTTTTCAAGCCCGCCGGTAGGCGTGAAAAACTTAAGCCCGTTGCGGTTGAACGGCAGGTGGCTCGCTGTGAGCATCACGGCGCCGTCGTATTCATAGCCTTTCAGCTTGGTGGACATAAACATGGCGGGCGTTGAGGCAAGGCCACAATCCGCCACTCGCGCCCCAAGCTCCGATATCGCCTGCGCCACGGCCACCTTCAGCTTGGGCCCCGAGAGCCTCGGGTCGCTCCCCACGGAAACGGTAAGCTGCTCCAGCGGCCCGCCCGCGGTCTTTGAAAGCCAGCATACAAAAGCGCGGGCGAGGTTGCCCGCAGCCGTGGGTGTGAGATTTACCTGCTCGCCGGGCACGCCCTCGAGCGCGACGCCTCGAATATCGCTGCCGTTCTGCAGTTTCAGATAGGTATCCATGGGCATTTCGGTCACTCCAAATCTGTTTTATAAAAATTAAAATACGTTTACAATATCAATATATTTTATTCATATTTATCCATTATACTGATGTCATCAAACAAAAGCAAGGGGTGTTTCCAATGACACAGGGTTTACAAAGCACGTTTCAGAGCGGAGGGTTTATAGGCACGGCTCATTCTGCTTTACTCAGCGGGATGGAATGCGTTTTTCTCTTCTTTGCGACGCTGCTGGTCATCGCGCTGATTGTGATTGCCATTCTGGCCATTATCAGGTTTGTGTCGCGCCGGCACCCGTACGCACCCCCGCGCGAGGCGCAGCCTCCGAGGCCGGATCTAGGCAGACTGATGGCTATCGTCAGTGAACGCTATGCCAAAGGCGAGATCAATTCGGAGGAATTCCAGAAAATGAAGGATGAACTTCTTAGGCAGTAGAAGTGTGGGTCGGCAATGGCAGCGGGCACCGGCAATGAAAAC
>JARLHS010000013.1 GCA_031292115.1 Clostridia bacterium
AGATATATCAGCATATTTACCGATACCAGCGAGACCTCCCTGGCCTATATCTTTCGTGTCTCGATGGAAAACAGCGCGATCGTGGCGGTTTTTGTGACGGCACTTGCGCTGATCGTCGGCTCGGTCGCCGCCTACGCATTCGCCCGGCTGAAATTCCGTTTCAAGAAAAGCCTTCTGGTCATGTCGCTTTTTGTTTATATGATCCCGCCGGTAGCCCTAGTGGTGCCGATGTATCTGATTTTCAGCAATCTGGGCATGCTGAACAAAAAGTCGACTCTGGTCATTCTGTATCTTTCGTTTGTAATCCCATTCATCATCTGGGTCATGCAGAGCTATTTCGGCTCGATTGCAAAATCCTTCGAAGAGGCGGCTCAGATCGACGGCTGCAATCGGTTCCAGACGCTTTTTCACATCTTTCTGCCGATTGCCCGCCCGGGCCTGATCGCGACCGGGATTCTTGCCTTCCTGATGTCATGGGATGAATTCTTCCTCGCGCTGATCTTTACGTCAAACCTCGACGCCAAGACCCTGACGGTGGCCATCGCGGAGTTTAACGGCAAATATACCATCGATTACGGGATGATCTCCACGGCCGGGGTATTGGCTTCGCTGCTGCCGGCGCTCGTGGCTCTTATTTTCCAGAGGTATATCGTCATGGGCATGACCTCCGGCGGAATCAAGGAGTAGTCTTGTCGGGTCTGCGCGCATTGCTGTTTTTTACTGCTATTTGATAGACATGCCCGCTGCAGAGCGGCACAAAGCCCGGTCATTTCCCTGCTTCGCGTGACAGGGCAATTCTTCCTGATATCAGTCAGAATGTATCATCAGAAGCTTACTCTGGCTGATACAGGAACGGGCTAAACGCCACAGCTCGTGCGATTTCCCACTTCAGGAACGCACCTGCGCAACAGATAACACAATGGTCTGATTTTTTAGAGGCATATCAAATATTGACTGTGTTATAGATCGTAAATTTTATGCCGACGCGAAGCGGCGGATTGGAGTCTTTTATGTACAGTTCCGGTGACTGGATGAAGCAGGCAAAAGCGGTTGAACACGTTTTATCAAAAGCGCCGCTGATCGATAAGGAGCTGAGGGTACCGTACGAAGAATTCAGGCGCCGTCAGAGTGCCGTTTATAATGAGCTGCAAAAAGCAGGGTTTGACATCGGGATCGTTTATTCAGATGAGCATTATAACGGCGATGTCCCTTATCTCGGCGGAAACACGAATATTTCGATCGAGCCGGTCGCGGGCGTGATCGGGAAAAAAGGGTTTCATATCCTTGCCGGCCTTGAGGGTGGCTACGTCGCGGAGCAGCTTGGCCCAAGGTCGGGCTCCTCGATCCACAAGGTGGAGATACTCAAGCTGGCCGATGAGGAATACCCTGTCCGGGCGGAGAGGCTTGAGGATATCCTGATGGAATGCGCGGGGAAAAAGCCGGATAAAATCGCGCTTCTCACCCCAAGGGCCGTTTTCCCCGTCTCGGTCTTCGAGGCGCTTTCGAAGTACCTCGGTGGAGCGGAACGAATCGTCGACATGCAGGATATCTATTACAGGATCAAGTATGAAAAATCCGACATCGAGATGCGGCTGACAAAGAGCTGCTCGCAGATAGCCGATGTGATGCTGGAGGGCATGCTTGCCGTCTTAAAGCCGGGCATGTATGAAACACAGGTTGCCCAGTGGGGCTATAACATCGCACTCGAGCTTGGAGCCGAGGAAATGGGCTTTGACGTCATGGTGACTTCCGGGGAGGCCAACCGCTCGCTGATCGGCAAGGCGCTCAACCGTGTCATTCACGAAGGGGATGTCGTCCATCTCGGTGTCGCGCCCAAAAGGGACGGCCTGACCGCCTGCGAGCGCGTTTCAGTGGTCGCGGTGGATAACCCGTCAAAAATCACGGCGCAGCAGAAATTCTGGCTCAATTTTGTCGGCGAAGCGTTCGGTGTCGGCCTTGAGAAATACAAAGAGGTGGCTGCGAACGGCAGCCCGGCAAAGCTGCAGGAGCAGGGGCTGGTTGATTATTTCAAATCGCGCGAAGAAGACGTTTTCCGGCTCACAGGCCTGCACATCGATATGGCCAATCAAAAGCCCTACACCGGGACGCATAACGGCGGCTACACCGAGTGTCAAGAGTTTTACGGAGCCATTACGCTGAATTCCGACAACCCGTTGGGAAATCAGATCGTAACCATGCTGGATGTCGCCGTCCGCGGGACCGGGAGCATGTGGAACCAAACCATCATTCCGGGCGTCGACTATTTTGTTGTAGAAAAGACATTGGGGAAATACGGACGGAATGTCGAGATCCTCAACTCACTGCCCGTTGACATGCAGCAGTATGTCGGAACGGCCTATTAGGCGCTGGTTTATTCACGAAAATGCCGCGCCGATCAGGCAGAAATCATATACAGGGTGGAAATTTTGAAAGGCGAATCTTTCAAACGGGAGCTTTGTTCTTTCATGCCGCAAGGCATGGCGCGAATTTCTTCGCGGCCAGAGCTTCCGGTCTCCTGTGAAAGGATGGTCATAAGTTTGAAAGATAAATCTTTCAAACTGGAGTTTTGTCCTTTCGCGCCGTATGGCATTGCGCGAATTTGCTTCGCAAAACGGGCAAAACATCCCGGTTTTGCGTGAAAGGATAGTCATCAATATGGATTTAATGTCGACAATAAAAGGATCAAATCTTGAGAACTTTTTCCCGAAGGGCTGGGATCTCGCAAAGATCGACGCATGCTGCTCGCACGGGGCGGAAGACGTGCTGGAAAGACAGCCGTTCTGGAACCCGGGCTTCGAGCCGGTTTCGGCAGACAATGTCACCGAGCTGGATATGATGATGGGCCATGAGATCGCGCTGACGATCAGGCAGACGAGGGACGAGGGCAGAAAACTTGCCATGATCTTCCCGGTCGGGCCGATGGGCATGTACCATTGGGCGGTCTATTTTCTCAAAGCGTGGAACGTCAGCTGCGGGCATGTCTGGGGCTTCAACATGGACGAGTGGGCCGATTCTCAGGGCAATACGCTCGAGCCTTCAAATCCCGGCGCCTTCCAGAACGCCATGTGCGAGGCATTCTACGGGCCTTTGGGCGATCTGACGGTGCCGCCCGAGCAGCGCAATTATGCGACCCGCGCAAACCTGCCCACCTACGCCTCCAAGATTTCGGCGCTCAAGGCCGACGGCGCCATGCTTGCAACGGTCTTCGGCATCGGGCGTGTATTCCATATCGCGTTTTGGGAGCCGCAGTTCGCGGAAGAATTCGCAACCGACGAGGAATGGAAGAAGCAGACACACCGGCTTGGTGCGAAACTGAATCCGCTTACCATTGAGCAGAACGCGCTGCACAGCTTCAAGAGCCGTACCACTCAGGTGCCGGCATTTGCAAATACCATCGGGCCGGGGCTCTTTCTGCAATCCGATAAAATCATCGGCGGATGCGATGGTGCCTATGAGCGCGGCATGATGTGGCAGGGCATGTCGCTGTGGGTCGCTTTGCGCTACGGGCCGTCGAAATGGGTGCCCGCGAGCTTTATGCCGACCTTGCCGGGCAAGCTCTTCTTCATGAAGGAGCTGGCCGGGCCGCTCAATGCGGATATCAAATAAACAAAATTGATACGATCATGCTGAATACTACCCCGGGAACCATGCGTTTCCGGGGCAGTGACGGTAAGCGGGCTTTATTTGACCCGGCGTATCCGAATCAGCAGATCGTGCGGTCAAAATCAGACAGATGGAGAGTTCTGTATGAAAAGCTTTAAATATCTGCAGGGGAAAAAGGATTTTGATTTGATCGTGAGGGAAAAGCCGACCCCTCAGCCGACGGGCAACCAGGTGCTTGTGCGCGTGGCGGCCTGCGGCGTCTGCGGGACGGATATCCACATCCTGGATCGATTTTCCGAATACACCGCGCTTGGGCACGAGATAGCGGCGACGGTTGAGGAAATCGGCGATTCCGTGACCAAAATCCAGGTCGGAGACGCGGTCGTCGTGGAGGATGTCACCTTCTGCGGCAGCTGTGAGAGCTGCAAAAACGGCAGGACGGATCTGTGCCGGAATATGTATTCGCTGCAGGGGCAGTCGGGCATGGGCGAGTACCTGCTTGTACATGAGAATATGCTGATCCCGGCGGCGGGCGTCGACCCTGTCGCCGCCACCCTGACCGAGCCGCTGGCTGTGGCTATAAACACCTTCTTCGCAACGCATCTGCCTGCCGAAGGGAATCTTGTGATATTCGGGCTCGGCATACAGGGCATTCTCTGCGCCGCGCTTGCCAGGCATTACGGAGCCGGCACCGTGATCTGTATCGGCTCAAAGCCCGGCACCGCGCGAAATGCAAGGCGCGAGGCGGCCGCCCATGAAATGGGGGCGGATGCTGTCCTTTACAGCGCCGACCCGGAGTATAAACGCAGTATTGCCGATCTGACCGCCGGGCGGGTGGATGCC
>JARLHS010000115.1 GCA_031292115.1 Clostridia bacterium
CGGCAATGTGATGTCGTTTGGCAAGGCACGGGTCAAGCAGGCGACCGACGAGAAGAAAAAAACCACCTTCAACGATGTCGCCGGTGCGGATGAGGAAAAGGAAGAGTTGCGCGAAATCTTCGAATTCCTCAAAAGCCCGCATAAATTCAACGAGCTCGGCGCGCGCATCCCCAAGGGCGTGCTGCTCGTAGGCCCTCCGGGAACCGGCAAGACGCTGCTCGCGAGAGCCGTGGCCGGTGAAGCGGGAGTGCCGTTCTTCTCGATCTCGGGCTCCGATTTCGTCGAAATGTTCGTCGGCGTCGGCGCTTCGCGTGTGCGCGACCTTTTTGATCAGGCCAAGAAAAATGCGCCGTGCATCATCTTCATCGATGAAATTGATGCCGTCGGCCGCCAGCGCGGAGCGGGGCTCGGCGGCGGGCATGACGAGCGCGAGCAGACCCTGAACCAGCTGCTCGTCGAGATGGATGGCTTCGGTGCGAACGAGGGCGTCATTGTCGTCGCCGCCACCAACCGGCCCGACATACTCGACCCTGCGCTGCTTCGCCCCGGCCGGTTTGACCGCCAGGTGTTTGTCGGGATGCCGGATATCAAGGGCAGAGAAGAAATCTTAAAGGTACATTCGCGCGGCAAACCGCTCGCGCCGGATGTCGACCTTGCCGAGATCGCAAAGGCGACGGTAGGCTTTACGGGTGCCGATATCGAAAATCTGCTCAACGAAGCGGCGCTGCTCGCAGCGCGCAAAAATCGCCGCATGATCCTGATGGTCGACATTCAGGAAGCGGCCGTGAAGGTCATGGTCGGCCCAGAAAAGCGTTCACGCGTGATCAACGAAAAAGAAAAGAAGCTCACAGCGTTTCACGAGGCCGGGCATGCGATCGCGACGAAGTATCTCTCCACGCAGAATCCCGTGCAGCAGATTTCGATCATACCGCGCGGCAACGCCGGCGGCTTCACGCTCAGCCCTCCGGTTGAGGATAAATACTACATGTCCAAAAACGAGATGCTTGAGGAGATCTGCGCGCTGCTCGGCGGCCGCGTCGCTGAAAGCATCACGCTCGACGATATTTCCACAGGCGCCTCAAACGACATCGAGCGCGCCACGGGCATCGCACGCAAGATGGTGACAAAGTACGGCATGAGCGAAAAACTCGGCCCCATCGTCTTCGGCTCGGGGCATGACGAGGTCTTTCTTGGCAGGGATTTTGCGCAGACGCGCAATTATTCCGAAAATATCGCCGCCGAGATCGATTCCGAGATCAAGAGCATCGTTGATTCCGCCTATGAAAAGACCAAGGAACTTCTCCAAAACCATATGGGGAAACTCACGCAGGTGGCGGAATATCTGCTGCAGCATGAAAAGATGACGGGCGATATCTTTGAAAAGATTCTAAACAACGAGCCTCTCCCCGAGATGTAACCGCGGCAGCTTTGTGTGAAGCCTTTTTTGACGGATACAACTTCGATTGGATAATGGCATTTTCATTGTTAAAAGAAGAGTGTTTAGATGCAAAAAGCAGCCCCCGCCGCAACGTTTCTGTCGCGGCGGGGGCTGCTTTATGAACGCTAATGGGATCCGATGTCTATTTGTCTTTGAGCTCGTTGTATTTGCCGCGCTTGGTATAAGTCGTGTGAAGCAGCTCATGCGACAGATGGCCGCACGGGACTCCGAGGAAATCCTCGTAGATCTCGGTGATATACGGGTTGTTGTGGGATTTGCGCAGCTGCTTGCCTTCGTCCTCGCGATAAATGGCTTTGAGCCTCTTGAGCCGCACCTCGTCGTTCGTGGGCCTCGGCTGGCCGCCGCCCGCGATGCAGCCGCCCGGGCAGCACATGACTTCGATGAAATGATAGGGCGATTTGCCCTCTGCGATCTGCTCGAGCAGTTTCCTAGCGCCCTTAAGCCCGCTTGTGACGGCGACTCTCAGCGTGACGCCCTTGAGGAAATCGTACTCGGGAAGGGTTTCGGTAAAGGTGATGGCCGCTTCCTTGACCTGCTCAAGACCCATAATGGGCGTGACATGCAGCTTGTCGAAGGGCAGCTCCTTGCCGGTGATCAGCTCATAGACCGTGCGCAGAGCGGCTTCCATGACGCCGCCCGTTACGCCGAAGATATCGGCGGCACCGGAAGACAGACCCAGCGGATTGTCGAATGGCTCATCCGGCAGAGCACGGAAATCGACGCCGACCTGCTTGATCAGGCTGGCAAGCTCTCTGGTGGTGAGCACGGCGTCCACATTCTGCATGCCGTCGTTGGCCATCTCCGGCCTGTCAATCTCAAACTTTTTGGCTGTGCACGGCATAACCGAAACGACATACATGTCTTTGGGGTCAACGCCGGCCTTTTTGGCGTAATAGCTCTTGGCCAGTGCGCCGAGCATGGTATGCGGCGATTTGCAGGTGGAAAGGTTATCGAGGCAGCCCGGGAAGAAATGCTCGGAGAATTTGATCCAGCCGGGGCTGCAGCTCGTGATCATGGGAAGCGTCGCTCCCTTGCCCGTCAGCGCATCCTTCAGCCTGCCGAGCAGCTCGGTGCCTTCCTCCATGATGGTAAGGTCTGCGGTGAAGTTGGTATCAAAAACGTCGTCGAAGCCAACCGCACGCAATGCGGCGGCAAGCTTGCCGGTGACGAGCGTTCCCGGCTCGTAGCCGAATTCCTCGCCGATGGCCGCGCGGATAGCCGGAGCCACCTGAATGACCTTGCGTTTCGTCGGGTCGTTGAGCACATCCCATACCTCCGGGATGCTCGACGTCTCTTTGAGCGCCCCGACAGGGCAGACCAGCGTGCACTGGCCGCATCCGACGCAGCTTACGTCTGCAAGCGGCAGCTCCATCGCGGGACTAATAACGGTTTTGAAGCCGCGGTTCTGTGCGTTGATGGCGCCCACGCCCTGTATCTCGTTGCATGCCGTGACGCATCTGCGGCAGAGAATGCACTTGGCGGCGTCGCGCGTGATGGACGCGGTCGAATCCACATAGCTCGGTGAGGTTTCGCCCTCGAAACGGCAACTGGAAACGCCGATGCGCTCGCCGAGCTTCTGGAGCTCGCAGCTCTGGTTGCGCGTACAGCTGAGGCAATCCTTCGGATGATCGGAAAGCATAAGCTCATAGAGGATCTTGCGGGCTTTGCGCACGCGCGGCGTATTGGTGTAAACGACCATGCCCTCCTGAGCCGGGGTTATGCAGGAAGCGAGAAGGCTCTTGGCGCGCTCAACCTCCACTACGCAGATGCGGCAGGAGCCGAATTTATGCACGCCCTCGAGATAGCACAGGCTGGGGATAAAGATATTATTGCGGCTTGCCGCCTCCATAATCGTGAGGCCGTCCTCAACCTGCAGCTTTTTGCCATTGATTGTTATATTAATCATTTCATTTACCTCCTGTCACAGCGCAGGCAGCGCATTGCCTCGGCTATGGCATTGAGCCTGTGGAATCCTGTGACGACCTCATCGAAGTTCTGGCTTCTGACTGCGGGATCGAGCTCTTCCATCGGGAAGCGCGCATGTCCGACCTTTTCGTCGTCATCCTCGCCCTGCGGGACTTCGATCGGTGCGCCTTTATCAAGCACGCCCTTCCCGCCAAGATAGATGTCGATTGATTCGGCCGCCTTTTTGCCGTCGGCAATGGCAGTGATGACAACATCCGAGCCACGGGCCACGTCGCCGCCGGCGAACACACCCTCAATCGAAGTCATCAGCGTCTTTTTATGCGTTACAAAGGTGCCCCACTTGGTGAGCTGGACATCTTCGGGCCGCACAAACGGCAGATCGGAGCTCTGGCTTACTGCGGCAATGACCATATCCACGGGGACATTGCATTCAAGGCCCTCGACGGGGAAGACCTTCCTGCGGCCCGAGTTATCATAGCCCTGCACGACCATCTGGACGCACTGCACGCCCTCCACCTTGCCGTTGCCCGTAAAGGATACCGGCGCGGTGAGATCCATAATCTTGACGCCCTCGTCAATGCAGTCATTGATTTCGCGGCGGTCCGCGGGCATATCATCAACCGTTCTGCGGTAGATGATGACGACGCTCTCGGCGCCGAGGCGCAGCGCTGTCCTGGCCGCATCGATTGCGGTATTGCCGCCGCCGATTACGGCAACCTTGCCGGAAACCTTGACATCGCCGCCGAGATTGACCTCGCGCAGGAAGTCAAGACCGTGGATAACACCCGGCAGCTCTTCGCCGGGGACGCCGACTTTGTTTGAAATCTGCGTGCCGGTCGCTATGTAGACGGCGCCGTATTTCGAACGCATGTCGCCAAGCATAAAGTCCCTGCCGACCTTTGTGTTGAGGTGAACTCGTACGCCCTCGTCTTTGATCAGCTGGATTTCCTTTTCGATGACCTCTTTGGGAAGGCGGTATTCCGGTATGCCATAGGTCAGTACGCCGCCGGCCACCGACTTCTCTTCAAAGACATCCACGTCATAGCCCAGACGCGCCAGATAGTGCGCGCAGGTAAGGCCGGAAGGCCCTGCTCCGATAATGCCGACGCTCTTGCCGTTTTTCTTTGCGCCCTGATCGTCGCGGAAATCATCGGCATGTCTGAAGGCATAATCCGCTGCATAGCGCTTGAGGTTGCAGATGGCAACCGGCTCGTCAAGCTGCGCCCTGCGGCATTTGGTCTCGCACGGGTGGGTGCATATGCGCCCGCAGATCGCCGGGAACGGATTTTCCTGCCGGATAAGCTTGTAGGCATCCATGGGGCGGCCCGCCGCAATCAGCGCAACGTAACCGGGGATGTCGACCTTGGCGGGGCAGGCATTGGAGCACGGTGAGATAAAGAGCTCTGCGCAGACACCGGCCTCGCAGTGCTTTTCATCGATATGATCTTCATATTCGTTTTTGAAATTCTTGATGGTGCTGAGTATCGGGTTCGGGGAAGTCTGGCCGAGGCCGCACATCGCGACGTCTTTGATCGTGGCCGAAAGCTCCTCGAGCAGCTCGATATCGCCGGGCTCGCCTTTGCCGCGCGTGATGCGCTCGAGAATCTCAAGCATGCGCTTGGTGCCGACGCGGCAGGGCAGGCACTTGCCGCAGGATTCATCCTTGATGAAATCCATGAAGTAGCGTGCGGTATCCACCATGCAGGTATCGTTATCCATGACGACCAGCCCGCCGGAGCCCATGATCGCGCCGCATTGCGCGACGGATTCATAGTCGATCGGGATGTTGAGATGTTCCTTCGTCAGGCAGCCGCCGGAAGGCCCGCCGATCTGCGCGGCCTTGAAGGCCTTGCCTCCGGGAATACCGCCGCCTATTTTAAAGATCAGCTCGCCGAGCGGCGTGCCCATGGGCACTTCGACAATGCCGGTGTTGTTGACGTTGCCGGCAAGCGCGAAGACCTTGGTGCCCTTGCTCTTTTCTGTGCCGATGGAGGCATACCAGTCTGCGCCTTTGAGGATGATGGGCGCGATGCATGCCAGCGTCTCAACATTGTTGATGATGGTCGGGCGCCCGAACAGGCCCTTCTGGAACGGGAACGGCGGCTTCTGCTTGGGCTCGCCCCTCTCCCCCTGTGTGGAGGACATGAGAGCCGTTTCTTCGCCGCAGACAAATGCGCCCGCGCCTATGCGTATTTCAAGATCGAAGTTGAAGCCGGAGCCCAGGATATTTTTGCCCAGCAGCCCCGCCTCTCTTGCTTTTTCGATGGCCACTCCGAGCCGATCGACCGCGATGGGGTATTCGGCACGCACATAGACGAAGCCCTGAGAGGCTCCGATGGCGTATGCGCCGATCATCATACCCTCGATCACACTGTGGGGATCTCCTTCAAGGACACTGCGATCCATAAAAGCACCGGGGTCGCCTTCGTCGGCATTGCAGATGATGTATTTTACATCGCCCGGCTGCTTGTAGCCCGCTTCCCACTTTACGCCGGTGGGGAAGCCAGCGCCGCCGCGCCCGCGCAGCCCGGAACGCTTGACCTCGTCGATGACGGTGGCACGATCCATTTTGAGGGCCTTGGCAATGGCAAGGTAGCCATCGCGCGCGGCATAGGCGTCGACGGACGAATAATCCATCTGGCCGCAATTGCGCAGCGTGACCCTCATCTGCTCGGCGAAAAACGTGATGTCATGAAGGAGCGGTATAAACTTCCCGGTTGTGTGGTCGTAGTATGTATACTGCTCAAGGATACGGTTTTCAATGAAGTTCGCTTTGATGATCTCCGCCACTTTCTTGGGCGTGAGCAGGGTATAGAAAATATCCTCGGGCTGTATCAGCATGACCGGCCCTACAGCGCAGGAGCCGATGCAGCCGGTTTCGATCACATTAACCGTATCGGCAAGGCCATACCGCCCGAGCGCCGCAATAACAGCTTCTTTGACCGCGGCACATCCAGAAGATACACAGCCTGCGCCGCCACAGACCAGAATGGTGGATTTATACTTGTTCTGCTGCGCCTGATAGGCAAGCGCCAAGGATTTTAAATCTTGAATATCGCGTATCATGCCTCTGCCTCCTTGCCCGAATCTTTGTAATATGGTGATAGGATGGCCGACAGCTTCTCGGGATTGACCTGTTTGTAAACAGTGTCATCGATCATCATGGCGGGGGCAAGACCGCATGAGCCGATGCAACGAGCCACCTCGAGTGTGAATACCCGGTCATCCGTGGTATCGCCGACATCAATGCCCAGCAGCTCCTGCAACCGTTCAAGAACCTTTTTCCCGCCCCTGACATAACAGGCCGTGCCCAGGCACACGCGTATGGTGTGTTTGCCCTTGGGCTGAGTGGAAAAGAACGAATAGAAAGATACGACGCCCGAGACCTCCGATAACGGCATGTCCAGGCCCTCGGCAATTTGCCGTTGCACCTCAAAAGGAAGGTATCCGAAAACGCTCTGCGCTGCGTGAAGAACCTGTATCAGGCTTCCTTCACGATCCTTATACTTTGCTATAATGCCGGAAAGCAACTCGTAGGAGCTGCTCAGGTCGGCTACATCGCAACCCTGACAACTGCACTTGTTATCCATTGTGACCTCCAATCTGCACCGTAAAGCTGATTTCTTTGTGCCGGAATGCGTTTTCGCAGCCCCGCCGCAGAAAACGGCGCATACTTCGTTTAGTTCCAAGTCAGTCTTGACAATCCCGATGTCTGCTGCCGATTGTCAATTGGCTTCCTGCCTATGCCGGATGCATACCGTGAATTTCTTTGCCTGCCAGAATCAACTCAACTATCATCGCCTGCTTTCTCAGCCGCATCAAGCATCTTATAGAGATCCGGGTAACCATGGCGCGTTATTTTAACTCTGCCTTTTTCACCGACTGCGTTTGCGTCCGTGTCAAAGGGAAAATTGAAAGAATCGGCGCCGGGCCCGGCAACCAGCCCGCAGACGATGCTGGTATCCGCTGTGGTAAATCTGAAGGGATCGGTAACAGGGGAATCCGTAATGAACCTTATGATAACGTCCGGCTTTTTAGGCTGTACGGCTGCAACATAGCTGCCCAATTTTCTGTTGCAAGTTGGCTCTGGGGTGGAATTTTCCTGCATTGAACAAAATGCTTCTTTGGCTATCATGAGTCACCTCCTTTATAAAAGCTTATCGGTAACATGGGCATTTTCCATATAACACGTAACCTCTGCATATTGAGGCGCCGGTTATAAAAATCCCCACGCGATCCCTACAAATTGCTTCGGATTTCGGCCGGGAGGCCGAAATGATGATTCGGCTGCATCCGCCTGGATACAGAAGGAATCCATATTTCCCCCATAGAAACTGCCCTTGCCGCGCTACTCATGGCCTATGCCGGGCAGAAGTGCCCGTGTGCCGGAAAAGCACCAAAACAGCACCTCATATCGGAAGGTCAAACATAAGTTTGGCATATCGCAGATAAAAGACGCTGTATCACAGTAATCGGTTTATAAATCCTCTGCTATGAGTATGTATTCCGTTTATTTTAAGCGGTTTTATCAAACCGTTAAATTTGCTAGTTAATTAAATGATTTGTTAAACTTATAACTATCGTTGTCAAAATTATAACTGACTGCCGGGGATTTGTCAAGAGAAGTATCGATATATTTTGAGCGCAGGGCTCATACCGCCATTCCCTGTTTAAGCTGAAAGAACCGATGGTGGTCGGCATGACGGGCGGGCCGGAAAAAATAATCACCTGGAAATTAAAACATTTTCTTTTATTTGATTGCGGAATGTGTTATACTGAATAATGAACGGAGGCTCATTTATGCAGTACTTAAAAGACGAGGTTAAAAACAGAATCCTCGGATCTGCTTTGGCTGAATTTAAGTCAATGGGCTACAGTGACGCCTCCATGCGAAAAATCGCAAAAGATGCCCGTGTGGCGTTGGGCAATGTCTATCACTACTATACGAACAAGCAGGAGCTTTTTAATGCTTTGGTGGGCTCTGTCTATGACCGGCTGATCACTTCCATTCAGGAAATCAACCGGATCGGCTTGAAGGACGCAAACGAATATCAATTTATGCCAAAATCCGATGAAACGGGCTATTACGGAATCAATGAGCTGGTTTCAACATTGTTGGGAATCTGCAAGGAACACAATATCGAGCTGCTGATCCTGTTGGATAAAAGCAAGGGCTGCAAAAGCAAATACGAGGATACAAAGCAGGATCTGATTGACATGCTTGACGAGGTCTTGCGTGACAAGATGCTGCGTAACCTCAAAGACAGCCAGATCGAGGTGAGGAATCCCTACATCGTCTATATACTCTCCGCCTCTTTTATAGAAGGCCTGTGCAATATCCTGAGGAAATACGAAAACGGCTCCGAGGTCAAGCTGCTGGTCGATGAGCTTATCACGATCTTCTTTAAGGATATTGCTTCCAGATTCTGAGTTCTTATTTTTTGGCCCATATAATGAACCAGAGTTCATTATATGGAGGCGTATACCCTGATATTAAAAGGAAGACCCGCATCCAAATAATGAACGCTAGTTCAATTTTCTTTGATAAAGGAGCCGTCTATATGAAATCCATCCTCAGGTCGCGCTGGTTTATCCTAGCTTTTTGGTTGATCGCCGCTGTCGTGCTGACATGGCTTACCCCGAATCTTGACTACATCATCAATCAGAGGGGGAATGCGACGATCGATGCGAGCTATCCGTCGCAGGTGGCTCAGAAAATGATCGATTCCATGTCTACTAAAAAGGGCGATTCGGGGATCCTCGTGTTTTACGACAAAGATACCCTTTCCGCGCAGGATCTCAAAGGCATAGAAGCCGCCATGAAGGGACTGAAGGCAAACGAGAGTGCGCTCGGCATTACAGGCATTGTCGACAGCTTTGATTTGCCCGACGCCAAATCGCAGCTGATCTCGAAAGACAACACGACGATGATCGCGCAATTTACGTATCAGAAGAACGGCCGCGATACACAGGTGATCGTCAACGAGCTTGAAGGCAACCTAAAAGGCCTGTCGGTCGATCACTATATCACAGGTGGAGCCTTTATATCCAATGACTTTCTCAAGCAAACCAACTCGGGGGTGGAAAAAAGCGCACTCATTACGATTGCTTTTATCCTGATTGTGCTGGTGCTGCTTTTCCGGTCTGCGGTTACGCCGCTCGTTTCGCTGATCTCGGTCGGCATCGCTTATCTCACCTCCATGGGTATTGTGGGCCTGCTCATCGACAAGCTCGGATTCCCCGTGACCAGCCTCACGCGCATGTTCCTGATCCTCATCCTGTTCGGGATCGGCACGGATTACAACATCCTGCTATTCAACCGGTTTAAGGAGGAGATGAAAAACCACGCGGATATCGACGACGCGATCACTGCCACCTACCGAACCGCGGGCAAGACGGTCATCTACAGCGCGGCGACGATATTTATCGCGTTTATGGCCCTCAACTTTGTGAAATTCAGTGTTTACCGCTCCGGAGTTGCGGTAGCGATCGGCATATTCATCCTTGTCATCGAGCTGATGACGCTGACCCCGGCCCTTTTCCGGATACTCGGCAAGCGGCTTTTCTGGCCGTCTAAAAACGCGGCGGAGCATAAGCAGAGCAAGGTCTGGGAAAGAGCCACGTCGTTTTCGGTGAAATACCCATGGATAGCCGTAGCCGCGATCGCCGTTATGATTTTGCCGGTGATTTTGCTCGGCTCATACAAGCTGTCGTTTGACAACCTCAAGGATATGGGCAATGATTCGCCTTCGGTCGTAGGCTTTAACACCGTGGCGGAGCATTTCAGCAAGGGAACCGCCATGCCCACGACCGTCGTGATCAGCAATGGCACCCCCATGGATAACAGCAAGGATCTTTCCGTCATCGACGGCTTGATTGAAAAGATCAAAAAGGTGAAAGGGGTGGGCTCGGTGATGGGGCCGACCCAGCCGCAGGGCACCCAGATAGCCGATCTTTATTCCGACAGCCAGGTGGGGCAGGTTGTGAGCGGCATGACGACCGCAAACAGCGGCCTCGTGAAGATTTCAAATGGGCTTGGCACGATCAACAACAAGCTCACGACGCCGGATTTTTCGCAGGTAAACCAGCTGGTCTCCGGCACTGCCCAAATTCAGACGGGGATGCAGAGCCTGACGGACGCGCTCGGCAAGGTGAATTCCGGGATATCGGCCGGCGCCTCCGGCGCGGATGAGATAGCCGACGGGATTTCACAGATCCGGTCGAGCCTTACAACCGTCGGCGGCACGCTTGATCAGATGTACGCCGGCTATTCGGGCCTCGAAGCCGGATATGAGACCTTCGGTGAGCATTATAAGACCGTCGAGCAGTCACTGAGCGGTCTGGCTCAGCTTGCCGGGGGGATGAACCAGATCGTTTCGGCCACCCCCGCCTACAGCGGCCTCGCACAGCAAATGGCTCTGCTGAGCGGCAGCCTTTCGGGTCTGGATTCGGGGTTTGCAACGCTCAACGCCCAATTTGACGGAACTCTTGGCTCCTTCAAGCAGCTTAACGGCGGTCTGGAGCAGGTCTCGGGCGGAATCTCGCAGATAAATGCCGGCCTCGCAACACTTGAAAGCGGGCAGAGGGCCCTTTCGAGCGGGCTGAAGCAGGGCAGCGGCGGCGAAGCGACCATCATCGCCAACCTGCAGCGGATGACGGGAGGGCTCGCAAAAATATCTCAGGGGCAGCAGCAGATGGCGGGAGGCCTGTCAACGCTCGGCGGCTCGCTGACTCAGCTGAAAAACGGACTTGCCGCAAGCAACGACGGCCTCAAGAAGATTTCGGGCGGCATCGTCAAGTCAAACGAATTTCTGAACGGCCTCAAAGCCGCCAAAACGTTTTACCTTCCGTCTGAAGTGCTCAAATCGGCGGATTTCAAAAAAGTGCTGGATGCCTATATGTCAAACGATCGAAAAACCGTCAAGCTTACCGTGACCCTTACCGACGACCCGTATTCCGACAGTGCGATCAAGACCGTGGCGCAGATCAGCAGCCTTTTGCCCGATACGCTGTCGGGAAGCCCTCTTTCCGGTGCAAAATATGCGACGGGGGGCGAGACTTCCGCAACCAACGACATGCACGGCATCGCCACCAGCGACATGAAAACGACCCAGATCATTGTGATCGCCGGAATCTTTCTGGTGCTTGTGCTCATCATCAAATCGTTCTGGATCCCTCTGTATATCATCGGCTCGCTGTTGCTTTCCTTCTATACCTCCATCAGCCTGACAAGCCTGTTTGCAAAATTGTTTCTGCACTCG
Source organism: Clostridia bacterium (assembly GCA_031292115.1). GTDB lineage: Bacteria > Bacillota > Clostridia > Oscillospirales > Ethanoligenentaceae > JARLHS01. The sequence continues at coordinate 11,647 of JARLHS010000115.1, forward strand.
AGCGAAGTCACCTGGAACGTGCCGTTTTTCGGCTTTGTGATGATTGTGGCGCTCGGCGTCGATTACAGCATATTTCTCATGACACGGTTTCGGGAATACCGGCATATCACCCCGCATGAGGGTATTATTAAGGCATCCGCTAATGTGGGCGGCGTGGTGCTCTCGGCCGCGATCATTCTCGCGGGCACGTTTGCTACGCTCGCCCCCTCCGGGATCAACACCCTTCTTGAGCTTGCCGTCTGCGTTTGCATTGGGATCATCACCCTCAGCGTCATCCTGCTGCCCATTGTGATCCCCTCGTGCATCTCGGTTCAGGATCATCTTGTGAAGCGATACTCCTACGGCCAAAAGGACTGAAAAGGAATTCCGCGTAAAAATTCCAAGCCGGTTGAACGACTTTTCAGCCGGTCGGTCAGAAAGGGCCCTCCTCACAAATCCGGAATTTGTGAGGAGGGCCCTGGTTTCCGGCCATTTTTAAGAAAGTAAGCGTACGCGTTTCAAACCTGATCGGGCTCCGAAACCCAATCTTCAATGTGGTCGCCCAGATGAAAAACCAGCTTTCTGTTTTTCACATAAAGGGTGCCCTCATCCGGGTAGGTGACGATGTCATCCTTTTCACGGGTGCCGATATCCAGAATTTGAAGGACTTCCGAAGTGTTGTTGATAAACTGATGCGCGGAGCCTTTGCCGGCGGGTTTTGATACCGCATCCCCCGTTTTGACGGGGATCTCTTTGCCGTTAAGCCGCAGGATGCCACTTCCGCTCATGATAAGGAAGAATTCCTCCTGCTGCGAGTGGGCGTGATATTTTGTGCTCACACTTCCGGGCTTCACAAAATCAATATTAACATAGAGTTTCTCACTGCCTGCCGCATCGCCGATGAGCAACGTTTTGATCCGGGTTTGAAAATCCGGGTCATCCGTGTATTCTCTGGGGAGCTCGTTGATATTGACAACCATACCCATCCGCCACTCTTCTCTCTGCTGTAATCTACCTGATTATTATAAAGGATAACCGCTGCTGCCGTCAATACCGCCGCGCCGACGAAAGCTTTACCGGGTGTGGCTCGGAAAATCAAAAAGGCAGTCAGAATATTCTGTTGATTAAAAGTGTTAGAGCCATTAGGCACGGATTGCCGCTTGACAGCTTCCTGGAAATGGGCTATACTAACCTTAAAAATGATCAGGTGATTATTTATGCAGTATTTAAAACACGATGTTAAAGAAAACATCATAAAGGCCGCGCTGGCCGAATTCATCGAAAAAGGGTATCAGGATTCCTCCATGCGCATTATCGCCCGCAACGCCAATATCGTGATGGGAAATATCTACCGGTATTTTGACAACAAGGAAGCCCTTTTTAACGCTCTGATGGGGCCCGTGTACGATCAGATCGCGGGCACCTGCGAGAAGGTACAGCATGAGATTGAGGAATTACAGGGCCCCTGGGAAGACGAGCAGGCGATGACGCTGATTAAACAAACGTATGAGCAGATTCTCAAAAACGTTTCAGGGCGCGGCATGGAGCTGCTGATCCTGCTGGATAAAAGCGGCGGCTCGAGATACGAGGGCACGAAAAAAGAGCTTATTGAGCAGATCCGGAACATTCTTGAAATCCGTCTGCTGCCTGAAATGCATGAGAAAGACGTCTTCATCCTGTATGTGGTCGCGTCTGCCTTTGTTGAGGGCATCTGCGTCATCCTGCGGGAATGCGGAGATCACGACAGAAGGGAAGCGCTCATCGGCTCCCTGTCAACGATCATGCTCTGCCAGATATCAAAGAGGGTTTAATACAAAATCCGCCGCAAATATGAGTGCGTGCCGATGATACACTGTCAACTGAAATTGGGGCTGAGACTATGAATACCGAGACTGCATTGCTGATCACAACGGCGATTATGGCTTTGGGCGCGATCACCTTCGCCGCGCTGACGATGGCATTTGATCGAAGCCATCACCGTAAAAGCGTCAGACCCTTCTGCAACCTCCTGAAACACGTTGCCTGCACCGGGGTGAGCTTCAGTATTCAGAATGCCGGGATGGGCCCGATGCTGATCCAGAAGATTATTCTTCTTAAAAACCGGGATGACCCGGTTGAAACCGGCATCCCCCTGGCGCAGGCTCTGCCTTCGCAATGGATTTGCGACGGATCCCGCTGCGGTGATACGGATGAATACGCGCTGGCGCCAATGTGCGAGCTAAAATTGCTTGAATGCCCTTGCGACACTGCCGACAGCGGCGCAATGACCCTGCTCGAAGAAAGGCTCAACGGGTATTTCCTTTGCATCCGATATACGGATATCTATGACGACAGCTACGAGAAAAAAATGGCGCTCACCGGATGATTTTCGGGGAGCAGGCCCTGAATCATGGATGAACATACCGGCTCACCGGCACATACACTGTTTGTGTCGCCCGATACAGAAAATCGACGCGTCGCAATAATGATCGTCCGGGCATTATTGGACGCGTCTATGGAATATATGAGTGAACAGAATAAATTGATCATTGCTGGGAGAACTTGATATGTCTGAAAACACCCTTCGCAGCTACAGTGCTGAAGTCTGGGATATTATGCAGCTTCTTTTCGAAAAATTCAACGACCATCAGGCTCGCTGCGTCATCCGGCTGGGCACGCACATTGACGAAGGCCGCCTGCGGCAGGCCGTTGATCTGCTGGGCGGCGTATTCCCCCTCCTCGGGTGCCGGTTTGTGGAAGGCGCGGGGCGCCCCCGCTGGGAAAGCGCCGGATTTACCGCCGGAGATATGGTTTTTGTCAACGAGACGGAGCAGGCTGAAGATGAAATCCAAAGGGTGCTTTGTTCCAGAACCGATGAATTCAGCGGCCCCCAGCTCAAGATTCATATCATCCGGAGCAAGCATACCGATACGCTTTGCCTGATCATCAATCACATGCTCTGCGACGGCGCGGGTTTCAAAAAGCTCCTGTATCTGCTGAGCTCCATTTATTCGCGCCTCGGGGACGACCCGTGCTACAAACCCGGTGAGGAAGCCGGCTCCCGGAGCGCGCGTCAGGTGCTCCGGGCTTTTGACCGCAGGGGCAGGGCGAAGATCTTCTTCCAGCGATACGGCCTGTCAAGGCACGACGACCGCATCGTATTCGGGCTCGACGGCGACAGGAGCAAACCGTTTATCGTGACGCATACCGTAGCACGCGAGCGGTTTCAATCCGTCAAATCCTATGCGAAGCAGCACGGGGCGACCGTCAACGACGTCATTCTCGCGGCTTATCTGCGCGCGTTGCATCAGATTTTGCCCGGCCGCACGGCCGCGGTGCAGTGCGTTCTCGACATAAGAAAATTCCTGCCGGAGAAAGAATCGGAAGGGATCTGCAACCTTACGTCAAATCTGGTATGCGATATCGGGCCCGATGTCGGAGCACGGTTTGACGACACGCTTATCAAGGTAAAACAGGCGATGGACGCTGAGAAAGAGCGCTCAAGCAGCCTGCACCTCATCCTGCTGCTTGAAACGGTCTTTCGCGTCATGCCTTACAGAGTGGCAAAGTTTGCGGTTTCAAAAGGGTATCGCAACCCGCCGCTTGCCATGAGCAACATCGGCATTATCGACGACAGCCGACTTTCTTTTGACGATATCCCGATCACAGGCGCGTTCATAACGGGCTCGATCAAATACAGCCCGCTTTTTATGCTTTCTCTGTCGACCTTCAACGACGAGGTGACACTGAGCGCCGGTTTTCACGGCACGCAGGCCGACCGTGAGAAGATCAGCAAATTTCTCGGGCTGCTCGATGAAGAGCTGCCCTGCGCGCCGGCCTGAAAAGGTATCCGCCCGCATATGACGAAGCCGATGCCGGGCGCTTTTCAGGCAGCCGGGCCGCTTCCGGGCTTCACTTTCGCCCTGCTTATCATCAAGAACACGCCGCAGGATACGACACTTCCAAACAGCGGAATCGCAAACGGCGGAACATGGCCGATCAGCGCTCCTGATATCATGTAGCCGACCGGCGTGACGGTTTTGACGAGACTGATGCTGATACTCAGCACCCTGCCTCTGATGTCTTCGGGCACATTGTTCTGCAGATGATAGATAAACGGAATATCGATCAGTGAAACAAGGATTCCCATGATCAGCAGGAACACCGCGTAATAGGCCATGGCGGCTCCGTTGCCGGCGTTACGGATGGCCGCCGGATAAAGCCCGAGGAAAAACATGCACACGGAGAACAATATGCCGGAAAGGCTCATCCTTTTGCTTGACGGAGCCCCTGACGTGACCTTTTTCACCATCAGTGCGCCGGCGATCATTCCGACAGGCATCGCACTCTGCAGCATGCCATATTCATTTGAAGGCAGATGCAGCACATTGTTGAGGATACAGGGCAGCGGGACGGAATACATCAGCCCCATAAAGAAATTCAGAAGGACAAAGCAGACGAGCAGGCTGATTATCCAGCCCGTATTTCGAATATAAGCGACGCCTTCGGCAATGTCCTTTTTTATGTCGATCTTCTGACAGCATTCGGGCGCCTTCGCGTATAAGCTGAAGTTGATCAGGCATTCGGTGAAGGCCGAGAAAAGGAACGAGACTGCGTTAATCAGGATAAAAAGGCGGATGTCGACTAAGGCAAAAAGGAGCCCGCCAAGGCCGGGGCTGATTACCGCCGCGCCGGAGTCGATGATTTTACTTACGGAATTGAGCCTGAGGATATTTCCCCTTGATACAAGGTTGGGGACGGAGGAATCCATGCAGATATTAAACAGCGTCTCGGAAACTGAGGCCAGGAAGCTGACCGGATAGATCAGCGAAACCGTAAGCCCCTGACGGCCGGCCAGATACATCACGATGAAAAGCATGCCGCTGAAAAGATCGGTGAAAATGATCATGTATTTCTTATTGAGCCTGTCTGCAAGAACCCCTGCAAACGGGCTCACCAGGACGACAGGGAGGATCTGTATCGAGATGGTAACGGCATAGGAGAGCCCCGACCCCGTCATCCGGAGCACATAGAGGCCTATTACAAACGCATAGACCGATGAAAAAAAGACGGATACCGTTTTCCCTGAAAAAAACAGGATACTGTTTGAGAACTCGCCGTTTGAAGAACCCGGCCTTTTCATGGCAACACCCTCTCTGTGAGGGTATTGTACAGGATGGGGTCGACACGACGTCAAGACCCACACCCACAGAAAAAAGCAGGGCTTTAAATGAAAAGGCAGGGTCAGCCCGACCTTTTTCCGATGAAGCTGTAGATTGTTACTTTCTCACCGGGCCTGAAATAGCTCTCATAGATCCCGCCTTTTGTGATGACGGCCGATACATTTTCCGCTTCTGGGATAAACGAGAGCTGCAGGAGCTGCTCCCTCACCGTATCTTCCCGGAAATTTCTCCGGCAGGCAGGTCTGATGAGGCTGTTCTCACTGAAATTTCTAAAGGTTAGGAAGCTGCTGATAAGCATGGAATCCTTCTTTAGCAGCGGATTGAGTGTTTTCAGAAGAAAATCTTCGTGGTCAAAGCAGTAATTGCTGGTGCCCGCCATGTCGCACAGGATATCGACCGATTCATCCGGCAGGGGAATATGGGAAAAATC
>JARLHS010000116.1 GCA_031292115.1 Clostridia bacterium
CGTCCACGTAGACGATGCCGTTGTGCATGGCCAGAATGATAAATTCGTCGCCGCCCCAGCGCGCAATGACATCGCCGCACGCACAATTTGACTTGAGCGTGTCGGCGACGGTGCAAAGGAGCTTGTCGCCCTCTTTGTAGCCGAAAGCGTCGTTCACAAGCTTCAGGACGTTGAGGTCAACCATGATGATGGCATAATCTTCATACTGTGCGGCGTCAATCCTGTGGAGGCTTTTTTCCATGCAGGAGCGGGTCTTGAGGCCCGTAAGCGCGTCATAGTTACCCGGCTGCCCGTCGGAATCCTCCGTATCGCTGTTGCAGGTAATATCCGAAAGCAGACTGACAAACCGGGTTGGTCTGCCGAAGATGTCGCGTGAGACGATCCCGCCGCGCTGGCTTACCCAGATGCCCTGGCCCGATGGGTGCAAAAAGCGGTACTCCTTGTCGAAGCACTCATGTTCGCCGTTTGCGATTTCATCAAATTCTTTCCGAACCTGATCGCGAAACTCGGGGTGAATGCCGTTCCAGTAAAACGAAAGCTGTTCGCGCCGATCTTCCGAGTTGCAGCCGATGAAATTACGCCAGACGGGGTCGACAAACAGCTCTTTTTTAAGGGGATAATAGTCGCAGTAGCCGAAGTCCGGCCGCTGCGGCAGCGTCAGACAGCTCTTCATCGCATCGTTATAGAGGTCTTCCGGCAGAGCCTGTGTAAAATCCGCCTTGGGTAACTGTGCCGTCCCGCTTTCAGCGGGGCTGCCTGAGGGCGTGCATTGTGTTTTTGAAAGGTCTTCATTCGTTAAAGAGTGGGGCTTTTTAATGCCGCCTGAAAATGTCTTCGCCCACGGGAATAGCAGGGCCGCCAGCGTGACCGCCAGGCAAATCGCGAGGGCGCAGACAAATTCCGCAGGCACAATTGTAAACAACAGAAACATCATTATTCATCTCTTTCAAAAACCGGACAGCAAGTCTGCCGCCTGTATTTTCAGGGAATAATGTAGATTTTCACTCAACAATACATATCGGCAGCTCCTTTATCAAGATTAGATGCAGCTGCGGTGTAATTAAAATATTTTTTAAAATATGGCAGTATTGGGGCGATGCCCGCCTCGATCCGGCGTCTGTTGCGGCAAGGTCCAGTTTCTTATGAGTATAAATGACGCCGGCGTTTCTTCAGCGGAAAGAGACCGATGAGACTGTTATGGCGGCTGATAAATATCACATATAATTTAAAAGTTGCCGGCCGCCGTGATAACAAATTCTAATGGCCGCGCAATCGTTTTGCCGCGCAAGACCGCGCATGGCCCATCAACGCGCCATTCGGTCACCTTCATCATAAAAAAACAGTTGCAATGATTCAGGCAATATGATATGATAAATAAGCATTTTGATTTACCGCTTTTCTCCATGCACCTTCATCATGGAGCGGCGGGGGTCAGTTGCAGTTTTACACCGCAATTGAAACGGACAGTCCGCTGCCTTTTCATACAGGCATGAATGTCTAAACAGAGAAGAAGGAGAGGATCAACTATGGATGGCATCAAGCTTATGGAAAGCAGCCAGCTGAAAAGCGAACTGCCGGAGCTGAATATCGGTGATACGGTAAAGGTTCACGTTAAGATCAAAGAAGGCGAGCGTGAAAGGATTCAGCTTTTCGAGGGCACGCTTATTGCGCACAAGGGCGGCGGCATTTCAGAATCGTTCACCGTTCGGCGCGTTACCTACGGGGTTGGCGTTGAGAGAGTATTCCCCGTGCATTCTCCGAATGTCGACAAAGTCGAGATCGTCCGGCACGGCCATGTACGCAGAAGCAAGCTGTATTACCTGCGCGACAGGGTGGGCAAGGCCGCAAAGGTCAAGGAAAAGCTCAGGTAAATTTCAGGACGAAACGGCGGCAACCCCTTTCCGCTGGAGGGGGAGTAGCCTCAGGGGGGTTTTTAAGCAGCCGACGGGAGCGCCGGTGCTTAAAGGCCCCTTTCAAATGACAGCGTGCTTTGACTAAATTGGATGGCGGGGAGGTATTCCGGATGGTGTCAGACGGTCAGGCCAGTGAAGGAGAATACAGGATTTTGCCCGAGCTTTTTGAGTGGGCGGAGGCGATCGTTTTTTCGCTCGCGGCCGTTGTGCTGCTCTTTACCTTTGTATTCAGGATCGTCGGTGTAGATGGACAATCCATGGAAAACACGCTTTTTAACGGAGACCGTCTGGTCATTTCCCGTATGAGCTACACACCGAAGCAGGGCGACGTAATTGTTTTCCCCGTGAGCCCCAGTGTCGAGACCAAGCCGCTGATCAAGCGCATTATTGCCGTTGGCGGGCAGACCGTCAATATCGATTATAAGAAGGGTACCGTCACCGTCGACGGGAAGGTGCTTTCCGAGCCGTACATCAAGGAAGTGATGTTGTCGCCGGTATTGCCCGACCCCATCAACTTCCCGCTGACCGTGCCGAAGGGAAAGGTCTTCGTTATGGGTGACAACCGAAACAATTCCCTTGACGGGCGTTCCGGGGAGATTGGATTTGTCGACACACGGGATATTCTCGGCCGCGTACTTTTCAGAATATTCCCTTTGAATGAGATCGGGGCGCTGAAGTAACATGACCGAAATGCCTTCCATCCAGTGGTTTCCGGGGCATATGGCGAAAACGCGCCGTCTGATCCGCGAAAGCCTTTCACTTGTGGATTGCGTTGCCGAAGTGCTCGATGCGCGGATTCCTATAAGCAGCCGCAACCCGGAGTTTGACGCGCTCTGCGCCGGCAAGCCCCGGGTTTTGGTGCTCAATAAAAGCGACCTTGCCGACGCACAGGCAACAAAGAGCTGGCTCGCCGCCTTCAGGGCGGAGGGCCTTTGTGCGATAGCGGTCGATTGCAAATCGGGAGCCGGGATCAAAGAATTTGTTCCGGCGGTGCGCGAGCTGCTCAGTGAAAGGCTGGAACGCCTGAAGGCGAAGGGCATGTCGGGAAAGGCGCTGCGCGTGATGGTCGCGGGTATTCCGAATTCCGGGAAATCCACATTTATCAACCGTATCGCGGGCGCGAAATACGCGAAAGCGGAGGACAGGCCCGGCGTCACGCGCGGCCGTCAGTGGATCAGCATCGGCCTGGGCCTTGAGCTGCTGGATATGCCCGGCATACTCTGGCCGAAATTCGAGAATGCCGCCGTCGGCGAACACCTTGCGTTTACAGGCGCCATCAAGGACGACATCCTTGATACGGAGCTGCTCGCGGCCCGGCTTTGCGAGGAGCTTGCGAAAAACTACGCGTCGATGCTGTCCGTGCGGTATAAGCTTAGCGGAGAGCTGCCGACGCAGGGCGGCCAGCTGCTTGAAATGATCGGGAAACACAGGGGAATGCTTGCCGCGGGCGGCAGGGTCGATACGGAGAGGGCCGCAGCGGTGCTTCTCGACGAATTCCGGGGCGGCATCCTCGGGCGCATCACGCTCGAGCGAAGCACGAAGGGATCATGACGTATGGATTTTCAGTTTGATGAGAAAACGGCTCAAGGCCTGGGCTATCGGCTGATCTGCGGCATCGACGAGGCCGGCAGGGGGCCGCTCGCGGGGCCGGTTTATGCGGCAGCCGTCATTCTGCCGGCCGGAATCGTGATTGAAGGGCTTGACGACTCAAAAAAGGTGCCGCCGAAAAAGCGTGAGCAGCTTTTTGAAGTGATCTGCGGGGAGGCGCTGGCGTATTCCATTGCCTGCGCCGATGAGTCGGAAATCGACCGCATCAATATCCTTCAGGCAACCTTCGTGGCGATGCGGCGTGCCGCAGAGGGGCTCACTCTTCGCCCTCAGGCGGCTTTTGTGGATGGCAGCCTTGACCCTTCGCTCGGCATTCCGGCGCTCTGCATCGTAAAGGGCGATTCAAAAAGCCCGTCGATCGCCGCCGCCTCGATCCTCGCCAAGGTTTCGAGGGATCGTTTTATGGAAGGGCTCGATGAGAAGTATCCGCAGTACGGTTTCGCACAGCACAAGGGCTACCCGACGAAGCTGCATTACGAGAGGCTTGCGCAATACGGCGTTTCACCCGTGCACCGAAGGAGCTTCCTGAAAAAACTCGGGGTTCCGCAGGAATAGGGCGGCTCTTTATACTATTTTCTTTTTAATCGGTAGATAAAATCTACCGATTAATACCGCCGCATTTTGCGGCGGACGGCGGCGCACCGCCGAGAAAAGCCGTTCAATACTCATCAACTCGCCATTAGCGAGTTTTAGAAAGTAGACTTTGTCTACTTTCTAAATTAAAATTAGTATTACTACATATTCATA
>JARLHS010000002.1 GCA_031292115.1 Clostridia bacterium
GTTGAATGATTTCGGGAAGCCTTTGCTGACGAAATTCTGCCACCGCTGTTGGGTCGATCTCGTAAGCGGCGGGCAAACCACATTCTGGCTGGACTTCGTAAACGGCGTCAAAACGGTGCGAAAAATCACGCCCGCCGGCGGGGATGGCATTTTCACGCTTCGCTGCGACCCCGATTACGGCAGCTCGCAGGGCTTTATGGCGGGCGCCAGACGTGCGCAGGGCGACAACGGCGCTTTCGGCGTCGCCGGAATCCTGTGCAGCGCAAAAACCGGAAGAAATATTTAACGTTCATCTACAGAATCAGAGGAGATCGCTATGAACAAAAACATAATTACCATCGGAGCGGGGCATGGCGGCATCGACAGCGGCGCCGTAGGCACCACCGGCCTGAAGGAAAAAGACTGCACGCTCGCCATCGCGCTCAAGACGGCGGAGCTGCTGACCGCAGTGCCGGAATTCGACGTACATCTGCTGCGCAGCACCGACGTTTACATCGGCCTCGCGGAACGCGGCCGGATGGCCTCGAGGCTCGGCAGCAGATGCCATGTCGAGGTGCACGTCAATGCCTTCAACGGAAAGGCGTCCTATGCCAGCGTCTGGCGCTCGGTTCATCTGCCGGGCGACGAAACGGACGCCGATAAGATGTCGGCCGCCATCGCGCAGGCGCTTGGGGTCAAAAGTACGGGAAGCCAGACGAAAAACGGTGTGGAGCACCCCGAAAACGACTATTTTACCGTGGTCGAGACCGCCTACAGGGGCGGCGTGCCGCATATTTTCTTACCGGAATGCGGGTTTATCGATCACGCGCCGACGGAGGCGAAGCTGCGCCAGCAGGAGACAGTCAATGTCCTTGCCAAAGCCATCGCGCAAAGTATCTGCGGCATCTTCGGCGTCTCGCTGACGGCGCCCTCCGCGCCCGCGCCCACATCGCAGCCGATCGAAGGCCCTCCGCAGACCTACGAAGTGGTGACCACGCTGCGCGGCTACCTGACGGCCGACGAGGCGCTCGGCGGGAGTAACCCCAAAGGCACCGTGAAGCCCGGAAAATATACGGTTTTTAACCGCAAGGGTGAAGCGGTAAACGTGACGCTCTCGGCGGGCGTGCCGGGCTCATGGATCAACGCGGCGCTGAACGTCAAAGCTCCGGCAACGGCGCAGACACCCGCCCAAACTCCGGGCGGCAGCGCCTCCGGCACGATTTTAACCGTTGCAAAAGGCTCCTACTACGTCAGGGAAAAGCCGGATTTCACCTCAAAGATCCTGGGCATCGTGACGGGCGGCCAAAAGTATACCGTTGTGCCCGCCGCGCTGAATTTTAAGAAAATTGTGTATAACGGAAATGCAGGCTATGTCGGGCCCGCGGCATGGGAGAAATAAAACGGAATCGGCGGGCGCCGGGCTGAAAACCGGCACCCGTGTCTGAAAAAAGCTGGTGAGGGAATGGAGCAAACAATCGAGTCTTTGAGTGTACGAGTCGATAAGCTCGAGCGTGAGACCTCAGATTTATTCGAGCGCACCAATACGTCGGCTGTCACACAGGCAGCCGTCAACGAAAAGCTCAACAGCGTGCTTGTCACGCTCGGTGAGCTAAAAGCGGGACTTGCCGGGTTGCAGCAGCTCCCGCTCAAGCGGTGGGAAGGCCTGATCGGCGCCTTCGTTGCGGCGGTTGTCGCGGCATGTGTCGGCTTTTTTACCGCAACTTTATTGAAGTGAAGGGGGATTCTCTTCGTGAATACGCAGGAAATCGCATTAATCATTATCGCTATATGTGCAGGCGCCATATTTGGTGCCTGCGTGTTTGCTGTCGTGGCCGTCAAACGCGGCTGGAAAACGTCAAGCGTCCTTGAGACGGCGGACGGCGCTCTGAATATCGCCGATACCGTCTCAATGGCAATCGCACCGCTCCTGCCCCCGCAGGTCTCGACCGTTACGCAGAAAATTATCGAATATGCCAAAACCGCCGTCAGCGGGGCCGAGCAGCTTTACAAGATCGGCACCCTCACGGGCGACCAGCGCAAACAGCAGGCGGTTGATTTTGTAGTCAGCGCGCTCAAGGCCGATAAGGTCGATGTCACGGCCGAGATGCAGTCGATGATCGGGTTCGCCGTCGAGGCTGCCGTAAACGCGGCGTCGCTGGTAAAAATCCCCGTTCAGACAACCACAGCAACCGCATCTTAAAGTCTTGGGGGCGGTCAAATGGCCGCCCCCAAGACTTTTTCAAAAAGCCCGATTTCTAAACCGGGTCGCACAAATGACTTTTACCCGCTTCCGATTGCGCCCGCCCCCAACCCCCTCCAGGTGGTGCGCGATGGGGCGATAGAAATGCACCCTCTGCCCGGCACAGACGGCTTTTCGCCGTGCCGGGGCAGGGGGATTTTCTATGGTTGTGCCATTACCGGCACGCGTCAGCTTTTCCCTTTGAGTGCGCGGTAGCGGCTCTCCTCGGCGTCGAAGGCTGCACGCTCCTCCTGTGTGCGGGGCAGCAGGGGCGGCACGCAGGTGGGCCGCCCGTCGTCGCCGAGCGCCACAAACGTAAAGGCTGCCGTATTCGTCAGCTTGGAGGTGCGGGTCCTGGTGTCTTCCACACCTACGGTGATGCAGACCTTCATTGAGGTGCGGCCCGCCCAGATCATCCTCGAGGAAACCGTGATGATCTGCCCGACCTTGACAGGCTGTTTGAATTCGATACCGTCCACCGCCACGGTGACCACTTCGCAGCCCGTGTGGCGCTTACAGGTGAGCGCGCCCGCGATATCCATCAGGTGCATGAGCTGCCCGCCGAGCAGGTTGCCGAGCAGGTTTGCCTGTGCGGGCAGGACAAGCTCCGTCATCACAACGACGGATTCCTCGGGCCCGCGGCCGGTGAGCCCCTGCGAGAGTTCGTGTTCCATTGTGGCTCCGTTTCTCCGCGCGGCGTGAAATCACGGCGCCTGCCCGCTGCTTCAGCCCGCGCGGGGGTGAAGTCGGCTTCGGGGGACAGACACGGCCGGGTATGGCCAAAAAGCAATCCGATAATAGAATGATAGGAAGGGGCGGCAGCTCGGTTACCGAAGGAATATGCAGAAACACGTTATTCGCCCTTGAGCCCGCGCAGGTATTTCAGCCGCTCACCCACCCTCTTTTCAACGCCTTCTTCGGTTGGGACATAGTAGCGCCTGTCTTTGAGATTGTCGGGCAGGCACTGCATATCGGTCGTCTTTTCCTTGAAATCATGCGCGTAGCGGTAGCCCTTTCCATAGCCAAGCTCGCCCATCAGCTTCGTGGGGGCGTTGCGCAGGTGAAGCGGAACCCCCTCGGCGATGGTCTCGAGCGCATCCTTCTTTGCGTGCTCGTAGGCGAGGTAGAGCGCGTTGGATTTCGGCGCGCACGACATATACACCACTGCCTGCGCCAGATTGACCGCGCATTCCGGCATGCCGATGGAGTGCGCCGCCTCGTAGGCCGCCAAAGCGATGTCAAGCGCGCGCGGGTCGGCCATGCCGATATCCTCCGAAGCGAAACGGATGACGCGGCGCGCCACGTAAAGCGGGTCTTCTCCCGATTCGAGCATGCGCGCGAGCCAGTAGACGGCGGCGTCGCAGTCGCTGTTGCGCATCGATTTATGCAGCGCGGAGATCAGGTTGTAATGCTCCTCGCCGTTCTTATCATACAAAAGCGCCTTTTTGCCGATGCACTGCTCGATGGATTCCTTTGTGAGGTCGGCCGCCCCGTCCGCAGTCCGGCAGCTTTCCACCGCAAGCTCCAGCGTGTTGATCGCGGTGCGCGCGTCGCCGTTGGAATAAATGGCGATCATCGTCAGAAGGTCGTCCGCGACGGTGACCCTGAGCGTGCCGAAGCCCTTCTCGTTTGTGATCGCATTTTTCAACAGGCCGACAATCTCGCCCGTATCGAGCGGGTGGAGCACAAAAACGCGGCAGCGCGAAAGCAGCGCCGAATTCACCTCGAACGACGGATTCTCGGTGGTGGCACCGATGAGGATGATGTTGCCCTTCTCCACATGCGGCAGAAAGGCATCCTGCTGCGCTTTGTTGAAACGATGGATCTCATCGATAAATAGGATCGTGCGCGTGCCTGTTTTACGGCTCTGCTCCGCGCGCACCATTACTTCCTTGATCTCGCGGATGCCCGAGGTGACGGCGCTGAAGGTTATAAAATCGGCCTTGGTCGCGGCGGCAATGATCATTGCGAGCGTCGTTTTGCCGACGCCGGGCGGGCCCCAGAAGATCATGGAGCTGATGTTGTCGGTATCAATCAGATTTCGCAGGACCTTGCCCTTGCCGAGCAAATGCCGCTGGCCCGCGAAATCATCGAGTGTCAGCGGCCGCACACGGTCGGCCAGAGGGGCGGGCGTCTCCATCCCGCCGAACATTGTTGTCTGAACCGTATCCGTAAAATCACCTTCGTTTCCTTTGACGGCTGAACGTCATGGCGCGTTTGCTTTTTTACTGCACAGAACGTATTTTCACCGGATATCGCGCAATATGGCGGGCATGCGCTTTTATGCACATACCTATTGACTGACAGTATAACAATAGTTTATATGAGGCGCGGCCAATAAGCAAGGGATTTGGGCAATTTTTGCGCCAAGCGGCATCAGACAGACATGCGCTGTCGCGCAA
>JARLHS010000117.1 GCA_031292115.1 Clostridia bacterium
CGACGGCGCCCCCGTCGATGCCGCCGTGGCCGGGATCGATCACAACCGCATAGTTGCAGGCCGCGCCGAAAGTGCTGCCCTCTTCCGCTGGCGCTGGCCGCGTGAAGACCGCATAGGCAACGGCTGAGCATACGAGCAGCGCGGCGACACAAACCGCCGCTTTAACGCCTGTCCCCTTCCCCACATTCTTTCACCTCAGAAAACACTATGCCGTCCGAAGTAAAAGTATAACGCGGATGCCGCCTTTATTTCGTTTTATTCGGTTTATAAACAAGTTTAGAATACAGAGAAATGTGATTGAAGCCCAGAATGTAGCCAACTCCGGCAATCAAAGGCAGCGGGATCAGGAAAATAAAGAAAAGGCCCGGCATGTGGGAAAGAAGCGTGATCAAATAATTAAACTGCATATTCAGCAGGACGTAGACAACATGGATCGCTGTATAGTGCCAGTTGAAGAGGCTTGACAGCGCCGTAATCAGATAGAACAGCACGAAAGGGATATCAGCGAGCAGGCCGGCAACCAGGCCTTTGCCGAGGAATTTATTCATATGGCCGAACTTGATGCGGTTTGGGTCGCGGGAGCCTTCCTGCCATACTCTTGAGTAGATGAACCAGGTGTAGATGAGAAGATTAATGATAAGAAAAATAACCATAGCCCATGGTGCTGTCGAAAGCATGGTCATGGAAGTCATGAGGATGAAGGCCACAATGTCGCTTAAAAAGGCTGCAAGAAGCAGCGAAAGCCCGAGTTTCATGATGGTTTGTTTTAGCATCGCATTTTCCGTCCCTCATATTTTTATTTCATTATAATACAAAAACGTACAATTAACAATATAATAAAAGCCCTGCCGGAAGCATATGTTTTACGGATATGCTTCCATGGAGGTCTGCAATGTCGTGTAGATCGCAGCGCTCCGTCAATTTGATGCTCGTCATCCTCCTGATTGCCGCCGTTGCGATCCCTGCATTCGGTCGCACAAGCGGCCTTCCGGGCGCTTCGGGTGGTAAATCTGCGGCTGTATCACATTCCTATTCGATACTGATCGATCTTGATGAAAACCGCCTCTTTCTGCTTGATGACGGCAAGCTCTTCAAAAGCTACACCTGCGCTACCGGCACAAAAGAATCACCGTCGCCGCAGGGGCTTTACAGGATTATTAAAAAAAGCCTCTGGGGCGAGGGCTTCGGCGGCTGTTGGCTCGGGCTCGACTGCCCCTGGGGAGACTATGGCATTCACGGTACGACAAGCCCCGAGACGGTGGGCTCTCGGGCCTCACATGGCTGCTTCCGCCTGTACAGCGCCGACTGCGCGGAGCTTTATTCCATTGTGCCGCTCGGGACGCCGGTTTTTATTACAGCGGGGTGCTACGGCGCCTTCGGGAATGGCTTCCGCACGATCCGCCCCGGCATGTACGGGCTGGATATCCAGGTCATCCAGAAGCGGCTAAGTGAGCTGGGCTTTTATCATGGAGACTGTAACGGCCGCTACGACGCGGCCGGTTTCCGCGCGGCCGTTCACCATTTCCAGAAGGCCGAAGGGCTCGCCGTTTCAGATAAGATTACACGCAGGGCTGCCGAAAAAATGGGATTCGTCATGATGGATTAAGGGCGTTCACGCCTCGGTGTAAATCTCCAGATCGATTATTCTTAAAGGTCTGCCGGTATTTTCAGCTTTTTCACAGGCACGCCCTCCAGCCGCAGCAGCATGACTTTGTTGTGCAGGCCACTGCTGAATCCGCCAAGGCTGCCGTCCGCATGAATCACGCGGTGGCACGGGATCACGACAGGCAGGGGGTTCTTCCCAACCGCATTGCCGACGGCCCGCGGCCCGCATACCCCTGCCGACATGCCGAGCTGCGCATAGGAAACGGTGCTCCCATACGGGATTTTCATCAGTGCGCGCCAGACCTTTTTTTCAAATTCAGTCCCTTCCAGCCGGCAGGGCAGCGTGAACTGCCGAAGGCTTCCGGAAAAATACGCCGCGAGCTCACACGCGCAGCGGCGGGTCATCGCATTTTCACCGCACAGAACGAATTCGCCAAGCTGCTTCTTCATCCGTTCCATCGCCTGCGCCGTGTTGTCATCCTCAAACAAAAGGCGTATAATAAAGTTGTCGCCGCAATAGAAACTGAATTTGCCAAACGGTGTTTGAAGCTCGCCGGAGTAAATTTCCATCTTTATGTTTCCTTTCACAGACAGAGGTGAAAAACGACGGATAAAAAGCTGCTGGATGACGCGCCGAAACTGATCCGTGATTTTTTGATCTATATGCAGACCATCAGGGGCAAATCTCCCCGCACGGTGGAGCAGTATTATATTGATCTGCGCATGTTTTTCCGTTTCATTATCCGCGCACGCGGCCTCGCGGGCGGCGAAACGGAGCTTGAGCGGATTCCGATCGATGCCGTCGATGTCTCGCTCGCAGGCTCCGTGACACTCACCGATCTTTACGAATTCCTCTACTGCATGGCCAACGAGCGCTCGAACAACTCGGCAACCCGCGCCCGTAAGGTTTCGTGTCTGCGCTCCTTCTATAAATACGCGTGTGAAAAGACGGGAATACTCACCGAAAACCCGACCAGAAACCTTGATACGCCCAAAAAGAAAAGGTCGCTGCCGAAGCACCTGACCCTTGAAGAAAGCATGGAATTTTTACGCCATATCGACGGCGATTATAAAGAGCGCGATTACTGCATCATGACGCTTTTTCTCAATTGCGGGTTGCGGCTCTCGGAGCTTTGCGGGCTGAATCTCAGCGACGTCCGGGAGGAAACGCTTGTCGTCACCGGCAAGGGCAACAAAGAGCGCACCGTCTATCTCAACGAGGCCTGCATTGAGGCGATCAACAGTTATCTGAATGTCCGCCCGCGCATCGATGTGAAGGATAAAAACGCGCTGTTCCTCAGCCGGCTCAACCGGCGCATCAGCCCCAAAACCGTGCAGTGGCTCGTCAAGAAAAATCTGGCGAACGCCGGGCTCGGCGGGAGGGGCTTTTCAACGCACAAGCTGCGCCATACGGCCGCAACGCTGATGTATCAGCATGGCGGGGTCGATATCCGCGTGCTGCAGGAGATCCTGGGCCATGAAAGCCTCAGCACCACCGAGATCTACACGCACCTTTCAAGCCCGCAGCTCAAAGCGGCCGCCGGGAAATCGCCGCTTGCGCGTTTCAAGGCCAAACCGAAAAACGGGGATAAGAAAGACTGAAAATATCGGCTTTCTAGCCGTTTAACACAAATCCCGCAAAAGCACTACATAATTGGAGATTCGTATTACATAACGTTTCCTGAGACACAACATTAATTCAGGCTCACGGCTGCCCGCATGCGGGCCGTGGGCCCTTCTGATATTATTTTTCTCTTGAATACGGATTTATCCGTATTCAAGAGAATCACATACTACTTTTTGCCTTTTCTCTCTCGGCCGATGTCGTTGAAAACCTGCTGCCCGTCATCATCCGTCGTCAGGGCTTCCTCCGGATGCTTTTCATTGTACGGATCGACCATGTACTTTTTAATAAGCGGCCAGGTGTTGAAATTGATCAGCAACCCGCCGAAACTGAGCGCGATGATGGGAACAACGATGATCACTGAGATTCTCCAGAAAAGCACCAGGGCGTATGTCAGTACACCAAGTATGACCGTGATCAGGATGTTTCTGAGCAGCCCGAGGAAGGCAAATAAAAAGGCGTTTTTATAAATCTGCTTGAGGTTCAGCCGGAATGTAATGATCAGCACATACAGATAATAATGCATAAAAAGAAAGATGACCGCAAAGGAAGCGCAGAGCGCGAACGGAACAATCATATAGAGGCTCTTAAGATATTGACCATGCCAGAAATATAGAGATTCTACCAAAACGAAATCCAGCACCGCGTTGATGATGCTGACAGCCAGCGACTGCTTCCAGTTTTTCTTGAATGTATCCCAGAAATCCATCCAGATGAACGCATGTTCCTCACGCGCGAAATTGCGAACAATGCAGGTGAAGCCCGCAGTCGCCGGGCCGATCGTCACAATCGGGATACAGAAGACGAAATAAAGCAGATTAATGGAGACAAGATTCCAGAATTTACGGAAAAAGATTTCAAAGAATAAAAAAAACCGGTGCTTTTGGGGAGCATCCTTGCTGACGCCCGGGCCGGGCTTGGAATAATCGAAAATGCCGAAAAAACCTGCCAAGTTCTGCAACTCCTTTATTTTTTACGTTTCCCGTTTTGGGTTCCATTCCGCTATTATTCTATGCTTTTGGATGGCATTTATTATAAACCTCGCGATAGCGGTTTTTAATGATCTGAGCATATACCTGTGTCGACGAAATATCGGCGTGCCCGAGCATTTCCTGAATAAATTTGAGATCCGCGCCGTTTTCGAGCAGGTGCGCGGCAAATGAATGGCGCAATGTGTGCGGCGTGATGCGTTTCTTGATACCGGCCTGGGCGGAATAGTGTTTGATGATCTTCCAGAAGCCCTGCCGTGTCAGGCGGCTGCCGCCGTGGTTTATAAAAAGGGCGCTGTTCCCTTCCGTGCCGATCAGGCCTTTCGCGTCCTCAAGATAATCCTCCACCGCGCGCACCGCTTCGGGGTAGATCGGGATCACCCTTGAGTTTTGGCTGCTGCGGCAATTTAAGATGCCGAGCAGGATGTTGACATCCACACGGTTGAGCGCGGTAAGCTCCGAGACACGGATACCGGTGGCATAAAGCAGCTCAAGCATTGCCCGATCACGGTAGCCTTTAAAGTCGTCGCAGACAGGCTGACGCAGCAGCAGCTCGACTTCTTCATTTGAAAGGATCTCCGGAAGCTGCTTCTTTTCATGCACCAGCCTGAAACCCGCCGCAGGGTCGCATTGTGCCACGCCCTGCCGGATCAGATACTGAAAAAAGCTGCGAACTGCCGCCGCAGAACGCGAAACCGTCGAAGCGGAACGCCCCAATACCTCCAGATGCCCCGCGTATGCTTCAAACTCGCTTTTTTCAACATTTGTCAGGTCGGTGATACCCTTGCCGTCGAGGAACGCGAGAAAACGTTCAACATCTCGCCTGTAGGATTGCAGCGTGCTCGCAGACGCGGTTTTGGTGTTTTCCAGATAAGCAATATATCCGTCAAGTGGCGCTTCCACACATTACATCCTTTCGACGCTAGAATAGATACCCATGCAGGCCGGTGATGATCAGTGCCTCGAGAATTGAGGCGGCAAGATCCAAACCGAGACAGGCAAGGCAGCAGCAGCTGAAACTGACAAAATCACTCCATAGTGAATATTGCTTTCCGGTGGGAAGGATCGTGCAGGCAAGCCTATACGAATAGCGCATTCCCGCCCTGCACGCAAGAATGAGCGCGATGCAAACAATGAGCCCTTCGGGAAGAATGCACAGCGCGGCGAGCGTCATACCCCTTAAACCGTACTGGATATAGAGATAGCCGATTGAAAAACCGAGCCCCGCCCCTTTAAAAAGCGGAAGAACGACCAGCACCGGCAGCCCTGCGGCGCACAGACCGCAAAGGTATGCGGCCAGCAGAAGCAGCGAAGACGACAGAAACGACGACAGCATCAGGCTGACGAAGCCCTGTGAGGCAGTCTGAGCCGAGAACGAAGCCTTCAGCACGCTGCCGAAATTGTTTTGCCCGGATGCGGCGGCCTGCCTCGCAAGCAGGGCGCCGATGAGCATACCCGCCACAATAAGAGCCGCAATGGATATAATCTGATAATGAGCGCGGAAAAAACCGAATGACCCGGCTCTGCCGACGCTCCTTCTCTTCCTTCTCAAGGCTTGGCCTCCTCCCGCATATACGTTATAAAATATGCGGGAATGGAAGCCATTATGACGCCCTGCGGGGAGATTACCTTCCGAGCTCCTGCGCGCGCTGCGTGCATCTCAGCATCGCGTCGTGCACGGCATTTTCGAAGCCATGCTCCTCAAGGGCCTCAAGCGCCCTGAGCGTCGTACCTCCAGGTGAAGCCACCATTTTAACCAGCTCGTCGGGCGTTCTGCCCGATTCTGAGATCATCCTTGCGGAGCCGATAAGTGTTTTGCAAAAAAGATCCTTTGCCGTCTCGGCGTCGATGCCCTGCCCGACCGCGCCGTCAATCACAGCCTTTGCCAGCAGATAAACGTAGGCGGGGCTCGTGCTGTTCACCGAAATGACCGCGTTCATTTTATCCTCCGGCAGAGTCGTGACGATACCGCCGGCCTCAAAAATGTGCCTGACTTCTTCAAACTCTTCGTCGCTCACGGGTGGGCATTGGCAAAGCGCAGTCGCACCCTCGCCAAGCAGCAGCGGCGTATTCGGCATCGCACGCACGATTTTGCATTCAAGGCCGAGCTTTTGCTTAATAAACGAGCTGGAAATGCCGGCAGCAATCGTGACGATCAGCTTGCCATCATCCAAAAAGTCGCGAATCTCGGCAAGCGCCGTTTCATAATCCTGCGGCTTGACCGCCAGAAAAATGATCTGTGAAGAATAGGCAAGGCCGCCGATTGTCTCCGCAACGCCGATACCCATCGCGCGGAAACGTGTCAGCTTTTCCGGCATCTTGTCGCAGACAGTCAGATCTTGCGCGCGTGCCACGCCCTTATTAAAAATTCCCTCAATGATCGCGCCGGTCATGTTCCCGGCGCCGATAAAGCCGATTTTCTTCGGCATGTACAGGCTCCTTCCCGATAAAAAAGGTGAATAAGATAACTATAATACAACACACTGAGATATTCAATAAAATCCAGTGCGGAGATTTCACTTTTATGGAAATTGTACAATAATTATGTCAATATTATTACGTAAACGACGAATAGTTATGTCAACTGTATTATGTAAACACTAGAGCAAAGCAAAAACCACACGCGGTATTTACCGCCGAATCAGCCGTGCGATACCCATTTTATAAAAATACGGCGCGTTTCAATCGGAGATGAGTGTTATTAAGAGTTGCTGAGCTCCGTTTCGGCAAGCACGGCCTTGATCATGATGGCACACTCGATGCGCTTCTGCTCAAGCCTGCAGGTGAGCACAGGAGGGGTGCACAAATCGCCGCTAAAAGAATCGTTGTTTGCTTCGCAGCCGCCGCCGCAGAAAAATTTAGCCCAGCAGTCACGGCAGGCAGGCTTTGAATAGATATGAATACGGGAAAAGCGGTCTTTCATCTCACTTTTATAAATCCCCTCCTGCTCCATGACATTGCCCATTTTCCATTCATTGCGCCCCACAAACTGGTGGCACGGGTAAAGGTCTCCCTCGGGCGTGACCGCGACATATTCGTTTCCGCAGCCGCAGCCGCGCAGCAGCTTAATCGCGCACGGGCCGTTTTCAAGGTCGATCATGAAATGGAAAAAGTTAATCTTCTTCCCTGCCCTGTTGCGTCTGAGCAGCTCTGCCGCCAGCTTCTCGTATTCGGCATAGATGCGCGGCAGATCCTTCATGGTGATGGCATAGGGCATCTGTGCGTCGGCGACGACAGGCTCAACGGATATCTGGTCGAAGCCCTCGTCCACGAGGTGCAGCACATCCTGCATGAAGTCAAGATTCTGCGAGGTGAAGGTACCGCGCAGGTAATAATCGCGGTAGCCCCG
>JARLHS010000118.1 GCA_031292115.1 Clostridia bacterium
ACCTGATCCGGATAATGCCGGCGTAGGAACTTTCATGAAAATGTAATTTGACCGCGCCGGTATTCGGCGCGGTTTTCTGTTTTGTTTTTCGACAGTCTGTCAATTATAATTCAGTTATAACTGTGACGGTTATGGGCAGGCTAAGCGCAATCGTGCGTGCGATTTTCCGCAGTGCAAAAATGATCAAGGGGTGAACAAGATGAAAAATGTGCTGACAATAGCGGGGTCTGACTCGTGCGGCGGCGCGGGTATTCAAGCGGATATCAAGACCTTTTGCGCGCTGGGCACCTACGCGATGAGCGTCATCACGGCGGTCACCGCGCAAAACACAAGAGGCGTCGTCAAGATCCTTGAGATGGACAGCGACATCGTCGCATCGCAGATCGACTGCATTTACGATGACATCCGCGTGGACGCAGTCAAGATCGGCATGGTTTCGAGTATTGAAATTATCGAAACCATAGCGGAAAGCCTGATTAAAAACCACGCGAAGAATATCATACTGGATCCGGTCATGATCTCGAAGAGCGGCTATCACCTTTTAAAGCCCGAATCAAAGGAAGCGCTGATCAAACAGCTTTTTCCTCTCTCACTGCTTGTCACGCCGAATCTTTTTGAGGCGGAAGCCTTCACGGGCCGTGAGCTCCGGAGCATTGAGGATATGAAATCGTCGGCCGCGGATATTCTGACACTCGGCGGGAAGAGCGTCGTGATCAAGGGCGGCCATCTGGCAGGCGACGCTGTCGACGTCTTCTATGACGGTAACCGGTTTGAATACTATTCCGGCAAAAGGATCGACACAAAGAACACGCATGGCACCGGCTGCACGTTTTCATCCGCGATCGCCGCGCTGACAGCGAAGGGATACCGGCTGCCGGACGCGATCCGGGGCGCGAAGGACTATATCAATACCGCCATCGAGCACGCCATCGAGCTTGGCGGCGGGCCCGGGCCAACCAACCATTTTTACAGCCTCTATCAGGCGGCGGGTGTGGATTTTGAATAACGGGAAAAAAATCGGGGCCCCCGGGATGTTTTTTCTATGGTCGGGCGCGGCGATTTCGCTGGCCGAAATCATGACCGGCAGCCTGATCGTTCCTCTTGGGTTAAAGAAGGGAATCGCGGTCATTCTGACGGGCCACCTGATCGGCTGCCTGATTCTGGCGCTGACAGGGCTGATCGGGTTTCAGAAAAATACTTCCGCCCTGAAATCAAGCAGACTGGCCTTCGGCAGATACGGCTCCTATGCGGTTTCTGTTTTTAACATCGTTCAGCTGATCGGCTGGACTGCCGTCATGCTCATCCAGTGTGCCAACTCCATCCGCGCCATTGCGGGCAGCCCCGCAGGCCGCCTGTTCTTTATGGCTCTGGTGCTTGGCGTGGGCGCGCTCGTGGCGGTCTGGGTGCTGTTTGCCGACAAGGGGCTTCAGCTCATCAACAGCGCGGCGGTAGCCCTGCTGTTCCTGCTTTGCCTCGTCATTATCGGGCTGATCCTGGGCTTCCGCCATATGGCATCGGCGGCTTCCGGCACGATCTCGACCGGAGCCGCGCTTGAGCTCAGCATCGTGATGCCGCTCTCATGGCTTCCGCTGATTTCAGACTACACGATGAATGCCAAGAGCAAAAAAAGCTGTTTCTGGGGCAGCTTCCTCGGCTACTTCGCGGGCAGCTCGTTTATGTACATCATCGGGCTTGCGGCGGTCTTATTCACAAAATCGCAGGATATTACCGGAGCGATCCTCCATCTCGGCATCGGGGCCGCAGGGCTCGTCGTTGTGGTGCTGGCCACGGTAACCACAACCTACCTCGACGTCTACTCGGCCGTCATGTCGACCCTGAACATTCTCCCCAGGGCGCCGAAGCGGCTTCTGATTTTAATCATAACCGCGGCAGGCACCTTAGCCGCGATGTTTTTCCCGATAGGGCAGTATCAGAATTTTCTGTATGCGATCGGCTCGATATTCGCACCGGTTTTTTCGGTCGTGCTGGTCGATTACTTTCTTCTCAGGGCAGATCATTCGGCTACCCGGATAAATTGGGCGGCGATTTTATCCGCCGCCGTGGGAACCTTCGCCTATTACGTTTTTTTGCGGCTCGATTGGGTCTTGGGCTCAACGGTGCCAAGCATGATCATCGCGGCCGCCGCCTATCTTGCCGCCGGATCAATCCCGGGCAGGCTCGGCGCGGCACCTGAAACGCAGGCAGAAAAGAAGGCCTGACACTCCCTGCATCCGGGCCCGCCGCGCGCGGCAGACGCGGTATCCGTTAACAGCCCTGTTTGCTTGCCGATGCAGGCGTAATCGGATCGCCCGACGCCGTCACACCAGAATCCGTCTGGCGTATTTCCAGGCCAGGATCCTGAATACCGCCCTGTCTATCTGTTCTTTGGAAATTACCCCTGCATTGACCGCTTTTAAAACCGCGTCATAGCCCTGCTGAAAATCGTCCGTCATCAGCATATCGTTCCCGGCCAGCACGGCCGCTACCGCGGGATCCTGATTGTCGGTATAGTCTTTGATTGCCCCCATTGAAAGATCATCCGTCATGATGACCCCGGTAAAATGCAGGTCATTTCGCAATATCCGATGCACGGCCGGCGACAGGGAGGCCGGAACCCCCTTCTGCATGCACTGGACGATATTGTGCGAAACCAGAATGCTTTCGGCGCCCGCCTTGATCCCTTGCTCAAAGGGAATAAAATCACTGTTCACAAATGTGCTGTACGGGCGGTTGTCAATGGCTATCCCTGTATGCGTGTTGAGGTTATTCCCATAGCCCGGGAAATGCTTCAATGTCGAGGAAAGCCCCGATTCCCGCATGGCCTTCACCACGGCGGCGACATATTGCCCGGTTGCCTGCGCGGATCGGCCAAGCGTCCTGCTGTAAATATAATCGGAGGGGCTCAGCGATACGTCGGAGACAGGCGCGAGATTTAAATTCAGCCCGAGTTTCTTGAGCAGCTGTGCCTTTTTCAGCGTATCGGCGCTGACAGCCTTCAGGCCGCCCTCCGCGTAGACCTGCTGAGGGGATTGGAATTTGTGAGCCGATAGCTTCGGATTCCCGCTGATCCTGACAACCGTGCCGCCCTCTTCATCCACGGCCATGATCATGGGGATGGAAGAAGCTTTTTGGTAGGCCGCGATTGTCGAAACAACCTGATTTGTATTCTTACCCTTAAAATCGCTCTCAAACAGTACGAATCCGCCCAAATGGCAGGCCTGAATACTCGAAACGGCATTCTCCTGAGGGCAGCGTGCCAAAAACATCTGCCCGACCTTTTCCGACAGGCTCATGGTGGAGAGCTTTTGATAGGCCTTTGCATAATAGGCCGAGAAAATGCCGCTGTCGTTCCAGCTGGCCGGCAAGGCCGACGTCTGTTCACTGTCGGTTTTTGAGGAGGACGACGCTGCCGCGCTGCCTGTTCCTGGCTCGCTGCTCCCGCCGGCAACCGTTTCGCCGCCGGATGCAGTGCTGCTTGCGCCGGATACGCTGCTCCCGCTGCTTGAGGCGTTTGACCGCATCCGCATATAGCCGTATACGTCAATACCGGCTACGGCAACCAGAACGACTACAAACACAATCAAAAATAACTTTTTAATACGATCACCCGCCGTACTTTTTTTACCCGATTTTGAAGCAGTATCTCATGGATATTATACCATACATCGGGTGTCTGTCCTATTGTTTTATGCGAATTTAAATTGGATATCCTACAGCTGAAAACCCGGCTTTGAGAACAGGCTGCACAAAAAAAATCTTACCCTTTTCTTTTTGCGGCCCCCGCTCCCCTGCTCCGCGGGAAGGATACCTTTGTGTGCCACGCCGAACGCTGAACACCCCGCCGTCATTACGGTGTTGCACGCCTGGCCGGAAGTGAAAGATTTTCCTTGATAGCCCGACGCGGCTGTTATATAATAATAATCTCCAATTAAAAATGCGGTTAAGTTACTTTTCTATTGCCGCTTTCAGCGGCGGGAAATAATTGTGACGGAGGTAGAAATTTGCCCGACAGGGATAGGCTGGCCCGGCTTCTGAACACAGAATATTTCGGGAAGGCGCTTTTTTGCCTTAAGCGGATCGACTCGACAAACGATTTTTTGAAATCGCGTGCCGCGGAGCTGCCAAGCGGCGCCGCGGCCCTAGCCGACGAGCAGCCTGCGGGGCGCGGCAGGCGGGGAAATGTCTGGCTCTGCGCTCCGGGGGAGGCCGTCGCGATGTCTATCCTCGTCAAGCCCGTCGAGGTCGCCGCCGCGCCGCTGATCGCCCCGACCTGCGGCCTCGCGGCGGCGAAGGCGCTCAACAGTCTTTGCGGCGGCGGCTTTTTGATCAAATGGCCCAACGATCTTGTTTTTGCGGGTAAAAAAATCGGCGGCATCCTCTGTGAATCGATTTGTTCAGGGGGCACCTGCTCGGTCGTTTGCGGCTTCGGCATCAACCTCATGCAGAATGAAGCCTACTTTGAGAGCTGCGGGCTGCCCTTCGCAACTTCCATCCTGGTCTCGACGGGCGCCGCCCCGGCCTATGAGGACGTGGCCGCCGCGATTCTTAACGCATTTGAAGCGCTCTATGGCCAGACGGCGGGCGGTGGAAGCGCAGGCATCCTCTCGGAATATTCGCAACTTTGCGTCACGCTGGGCAGGCCAGTCAGGGTGTTTTATCCGGATAAAACGGTAACGGGCATCGCGTCGGCAGTCAACCCCGATGGAAGCCTCACCGTCAAAACCGCGCAGGGCGACATTTGTGTCAATTCCGGCGAAGTTTCAGTCCGGGGCGTAATGGGCTACAGCTGATGCTCGTTTAAAAAAGCCTCATCGCATAGCTATCGGGAGCCGGGCGGCATAATATTGCCGCCCGGCTCCCGATACGAAACACGAATTCCAATCAGAAAGTATTTTTGATCTGTTCGATATTTTCCGTGACCAACGGGCTTATGCCACTCCGCAATCGGCATAATCCTTCCACTTCTCATGATATTTTTTTTCGCTGGAACTCCTGTATAACAAAAAGCTCACGGCGGAAGCGACTGCCAGAAGGATTGCAACGATCGCTATCACTACGCCGATTGTACGGTTCATTTTCATATGAATTACCATACTCCTTTTTTAAAGCAAAAGTAATATCAGAGTAAGAACGGGATTGCGGCAGGCTTTGCGCGGAAGCCCGTCTATATTCATCATAGCCCAACAATACGCGAAAGTCAACTGCCGCGGCGCATACCGACAGGAAAATTATTGTTAAATTTCCCTGCCCGATCATACTGACAGACTGGAATTCGTATTATTCGGTGAAACATCCGAATCCCCGGTATTTCCGATACCTGTTTTCCAGCAGCGTCGCCATATCGGTCGCCGTCACTCTGCCGAGCGCCTCCTCGATATACGCCGCAATGGCCACCGCCGCGAGCTCCGGCCCCATATGCGCGCCACCCTCGGGCTCGGGGATGACGGCGTCCGCCGCTTTCAGCCTGACAAGATCCGCCGCCGTCATCTTCAGAAGCTCGGCGGCCTCCTTTTCGCGCGAACCGTCTTTCCACAGGATACTGGCGAAACCACGCGGGGAAATCACCGAATAGACCGCGTTCTCCAGCATGGCAAGCTCGTCGCAGACGGCCAGCGCGAGCGCGCCGCCGCTGCCGCCCTCTCCGGTGATGATGCTGATGACGGGCGTCTTCAGGCGGGTGAGCTCGAAAATGTTTTTGGCAATCGCTTCGCCCTGCCCGCGTTCCTCGGCCGCGATGCCGGCATAAGCGCCCGGCGTATCGATCAGGCAGATGACCGGCCTGTTAAATTTCTCAGCCTGTTTCATGAGCCGGAGCGCCTTGCGGTAGCCTTCGGGATGCGGCATCGCAAAATTGGATTTTTTGTTTTCCTCAATGCTCTTGCCCTTGACCATGCCGATCACCGTGACCGGCCTGCCCCTGAAAAACGCGATGCCGCCCGTGATCGCGCCATCGTCCGCGAAATACCGGTCGCCGTGAAGCTCGAAATATTCTTCAAAAATCATCGGTATATAATCCCTGACCGTAGGGCGGTCTTTATTCCGGATGATCTCAATGCGATCCCATACGGGGAAACTGCTCATTTCGCGCCCCCCTCTCTGTGAAACCTCAGGAGCCTGTTTAGAACGCTTTTCATATCCTTGCGGCTGACGATCTGATCGACAAAGCCGTGCTCGAGCAGGAACTCCGCCGATTGGAAATCGTCGGGAAGGTGCTGCCGGATCGTATCCTCAATGACGCGCCTGCCGGCGAAGCCCACAAGCACCTTCGGCTCCGCCAGAATAATATCGCCGAGCGAGGCAAAGCTCGCCGTCACGCCGCCCGTGGTCGGGTCTGTGAGCACGGTCACATAAAGCAGCCCCGCGTCGGAATGACGCGCCGCGGCGGCGGCAGTTTTGGCCATCTGCATCAGCGAGAGGATGCCCTCCTGCATTCTCGCCCCGCCCGAAGCCGTAAAAAGGACGACAGGGAGCCGGTGCTCCGTCGCATACTCGAAGGCGCGCGTGATTTTTTCGCCCACGACCGAGCCCATCGAGGCCATCATGAAACGGCTGTCCATCACGCCGATCACCGTGCGCTCGCCGCCAATCAGGCATTCGCCTGTGACAACGGCCTCCCGCAGGCCCGTTTCCTGCCGAAGGCTCTTGACTTTTATCTCATAGCCCGGGAAGCCGATGGGGTTGAGCGTGGTCATTCCGGCGTCGAATTCCCTGAAGCTCCCGCTGTCCGCCGTGGCCGCGAGGCGCTCGACCGCTGAAATGCGGGCATGGTAGCCGCACTTCGGGCAGACCTTGTCCGCCTGCTCAAAATCGTCCTCATATGTGACTGTCTGGCAGCGCGGGCACTTGAACCACAGCCCCTTCGGAACATTGACTTCACTGTGGGATTCCCTGTATGGAGCGTCCGCCATTCTGCTTTTTACCTTGTTAAACAGATCCTCAAGCAAGTCAATATCCCCTAACCGTTCTTCGCAATATTTTTCCGACCCAGGAAGCCGACGTCATACGCGGCGTTCACAAAATCGGGGTCTTTCAAAATTTCAAGCTGGTATTCGATATTCGTATCGACGCCCTCGACCAGAAACTCCGCGAGCGCCCACCGCATTTTCAGGATGGCGTCCTCCCTGCAGGGCGCGTAGGCGATGAGCTTCGCAAT
>JARLHS010000119.1 GCA_031292115.1 Clostridia bacterium
CGCGGGCGTGATCACCGCGAACATCATCTGAAACGCACAGAAGAGCAGGTTGGGAATCGTTTGCGAATACGGGCCCGGGGCAGTCCCCACGCCGTTGAGGCCGAACCATTTGAGTGAGCCGACAATCCCGCCGAGATCCGGGCCGAAAGACAGGGTGAAACCGACCAGTACCCACATCACGGAAGCAAGCCCCATGATGAAAAAAGACGACATCATGGTGTTGAGTGTGTTTTTCCGCCTGACCATTCCCACGTAAAAAAAAGCAAGCCCGGGTGTCATCAGTAACACCAGAGCCGAGGAGATGAGCATAAACGACACATCTCCGCCATTAACAGCGTTGTTCATTCATATTTTCCCCCTTGAAAATAATAAATAAAACAGCAAAGACGCAGGACCATTTACGGCCCAGCGTCTTTGCTGTAACTCGATTATTCTATCATAGCCGCCCGGACGTGTCAACTGCCGATGTCAAATAATCCTGATATTTATTTGTAATACGAAGCTCCAATTAATAAAGCGATAAGCTCGCTTCTTTATTGCCGCTTTCAGCGGCGTGCAAAGACATGTCCTATTTTTGCGAGATTCGTATTAAGCGGCTCTCAGGGCGGCGTATACCTCCCCTGCGGCAAAGCGGCAGGCATTAAACTGCGAAATTATATCCGCAGTTTAATGGGAGAACAATATAATACAGGGTATCTGCTTGTTTCTTATGCCGGCTTTTGTCCCGTTTATCGTCCCCCGTGCTGCCGAAAAGGCAAGCCGTGTCTTTCATGCACGGTCATAGCCGGAAAATCTTTTATATATCGATTGCAATATATACCAGCTGCTGTATAATAGAATCAGATAGCAACGGCTGCCAGGCACAAAGTGCTTTAGCGGGAGCTTGTTTCGGGGCCCATGACCCAGAAGAAGGTGTTTTTGTGCAATTCATATTACGAAGTGTCGAGCTCGCGTTTTTTATCCTGTTTGGCATAGCCTTTTGGGCCGTTTTCTTCAGAGTGATAAACTGGATCATTAATAAATACCTTTTTATTCCGAGGATATTTCATTTTTTTCGGAGGCTCTTCCGGAGGGTATTTCAAAGATATTTGCATTGGCCGAGAGCGCAATAAGGGGAAAGCGCTCGCTACTTGGGAGAACCCATCCTCTTGAAATTCCCAGCGTATAAAATTTACGAAAAGACTTGACAAGGCGGCCGTGATCGTTTAGTATTCTTTTATAACGCTGATTTTCATTTAGAAAGCAGACAAAGTCAACTTTCTAAAGCTCGCCGATGGCGAGCTGCAAGAGTGCCTGCACTTTTGCAAAAACAGCATCATATTTTTGTTTTTAACGCGATGATGGGGAATAGTATCCGGCTTTTCGCAGCTGCAGAGAGTCGCCGTTCGGTGGGAGGCGGCGCTGCATCGCCGGTGAACTGGCCCCGGAGCGGCCGGCTGAACAAAGTAGGCCAGGACGGAGGCTCCGCCGATATAAGGAGCACTCATTTCGGGCCATGCGCCCGTGATGGGGGCAGAGTGGGCGCAATCTGCGCCAACAGGAGTGGTACCGCGGAAGCAAAGGCTTTCGTCTCCGGAGACTCGCATTCTATGCGGGAGCCGGGGCGAGGGCTTTATTTATTTGGGTTGGGAGGAAGCAACATGAGCGAATTAATCAGTATAACAGTCGGTGGGCTCCTTGACGATGTGGCGGCAAGATATCCCGACGATGAAGCGGTGGCGTATATCGACCGCCCCTACCGCCGTACGTGGCGGGAATTCAATGAGGAGTGCGACAGGGTGGCGAAGGGGCTTTATGCCATCGGCATCCGCAAGGGCGATCATGTGGCCATCTGGGCGACAAATGTGCCGGAATGGCTGATCTCCTTTTTTGCCGTCGCGAAAATCGGCGCCGTGTTTGTCACGGTGAATTCGGGCTATAAAATCTTCGAGGCCGAGTATCTGCTGCGGCAATCCGACTCCAAGGCGTTGGTAATGATCGACGGCTTCAAGGATTCAAACTACATAGAAATCATCAACAGCCTCTGCCCGACGCTCGCGCAGAGCGAGCCCGGCAGGCTTGAGTGCCCGATGCTGCCGCGCCTTCAGCACGTCATCCACGTCGGGCAGGAGTCAAAACCCGGGATGCTCGATTTTTCCGCGCTTGAGAAGCTCGGCGAGAGCGTTTCCGACGGGGAATATGCAAGCGTCAAAGCCTCGCTTTCTCCGCAGGATGTCGTCAACATGCAGTATACCTCAGGCACCACCGGTTTCCCAAAGGGCGTAATGCTGACGCACGTAAACATCGTCAACAACGGCAAGACCATCGGCGACGGCATGAATTTCACCCACGCCGACAAGCTCTGCATCCCCGTGCCGTTTTTCCACTGTTTCGGCATGGTGCTGGCCATCATGGCGAGCGTCACGCACGCCACCGCGATGGTGCCGCTCGAATACTACCAGCCGCTGATGGTGATGCAGGCCATCCAGGATGAGGGCTGCACGGCGGTGCACGGCGTGCCGACCATGTTCATCGCGATGCTCGAGCATCCCCGGTTTCACGAATTTCGCTTCCCAAAGATGCGAACGGGCATCATGGCCGGCTCGCCCTGCCCCATCAAGGTGATGCAGCAGGTGGTCGATCAGATGGGCATGCGCGAGATCGTCATCGTCTACGGCCAGACGGAGGCCTCGCCGGGCTGCACCATGACCACCACCTTCGACAGCATCGAGCAGCGCGTCAATACCGTCGGCCGCGTGATGCCGGGTGTCGAGGCGAAGATCATCGACCCCGCCACAGGGCTTGAATTGCCGTGCGATCAGCCGGGCGAATTCTGCGCGCGCGGATACAACCTCATGCGCGGCTATTACAATATGCCGGAGGCGACCGCCCAGGCGATTGATTCCGAGGGCTGGCTGCATTCGGGTGATCTTGCATCCGTCGATGAAAAGGGATATTATAAGATCAGGGGCAGGATCAAGGATATGATCATCCGCGGCGGCGAGAACATCTACCCCAAGGAAATAGAGGATTTCCTCTATACCTACCCCGCCGTGAAGGATGTGCAGGTAATCGGTGTGCCAAGCCATGAATACGGCGAAGAGATTGCGGCCTGCGTGATCCTGCGCGAGGGCTCCGACTGCACGGCAGAGGAGCTTCAGGATTATGTCCGCACGCATATGGCACGGCACAAGACCCCCAAATACGTTCTTTTTATGGATGAATTCCCGATGACGGCAAGCGGTAAAATCATGAAGTTTAAGATGCGCGAGGATGCCGCCAAGAAGCTCGGCCTCCAGGAGGAGACCGGCAACGAAACGGTCTGAGCACGGAAAATGGGGCTGTCCCCAATCGATTGTGAAAAAAGCTCTGTCATTCCTATGCTTCGCGTGACGGGGTTGCTTCTCAGATAAGAATTTTATGCCGACGCGAAGCAGCGCAGTGGAGCTAAGGTTGAAAGAAACCAGAGGTTTCTACAACCTAAAATCAAATGCGCAGGCAGATCCGTTCGCGCGCCTTCGCACGCTCGCTCCCTGCCAGATGCGCAAAAAAAGCTCAGTCATTCCTATGCTTCGCGTGACGGGGCTGCTCCTCAGAAAAGAATTTTATGCCGACGCGAAGCGGCGGAATGGAGCTTTTTA
>JARLHS010000120.1 GCA_031292115.1 Clostridia bacterium
AGAAGTCTGCCGCCTGCCTCTTTATAGAGCTTGAGGCACCATAAATCGGGCATCGCGCGGCCGAACGGCTGCCTGTAGCCGGAGGTGTTGATTTCGAGCGCTTTGCCGGCCGAAATCAGCCTGCTGAAGATCTCCGTGATCTGCGGCTCGAAATTTTGAAGGTTGATGTGTATGTCATGTTCGCTTTCAAAGTAACGCAGCGGATAGGTCATATGCGCGAGGATATCAAACCTGCCCCACTCAATGAGCCCCAGCAGCTCGCGCAGATAGCGCGTGAAGAGCTCCTGCACGTTGGATTCCGTCACATCAATGAACGCAAAATCGGGCAATCCGGGCAAATTGTGCATCGAAGCGATCACGACGTCATATTCGCGCGCATCGAGCGCGTTCGATGCGTATTCAAGCGCCTCGGTTGCCTGGCCGAGCTCCACGCCGCAAAGCACTTCGAGCCTGCCGGCGTATTTTGCCGCGGCCGCGCGCGCCTCGGCTGCGGAACGCGCCGCGATGGCATCGAATCCTTCACTGTAATATCGGTTGATCTCGCAGTGGTCGGTGATGGAGATCGTAGCGAGCCTTTTTTTAATCGCGCTCTCGCAAAGGGCTTCAACGGTATCGCTGCTAGCATCGGGGGAATTGTTGCTGTGCAGATGCGAATCGGCAAAAACAATCATGTTATGTGTATCCCTCTTGACAAAAGGATGAGTTCTGTGCCATAGTATAGAATAAATAACGACTTGGTGTTACGGCACATCCTTATCTATTTTAGCAAAAATTCTGACAAATGCAAGACACTTTTCGCAATTGACATGTTTTTACGGTTGCTTCACGTGAGCCGCAGCGGTATGCCCGGCTCACGGATTGGAGCCGTCACGAAGGAGGGGACAGCGGATGAGAGCGGTCATAACGGTGATCGGCAAGGACAGGGTCGGCATCATGGCCCATGTCAGCAGCATTTGCTCCGAAAACAGCGTCAACATCGTCGACGTGACGCAATCGGTGCTGCAGGAGTTTTTTACCATGGTCATGCTCGTGGAGCTGCCCGCAGGGGGCATCCCGTGCGGGGAGCTGGCAGATAAAATGAACGTTCTCGGCAAGGATATGAGCCTTGAGATTCATGTCATGCACGAGGATATTTTTAATTCGATGCATAGAATCTGACGATAAAACTTACGGCAATTCCGCGAAGGATTTCGGGAGGGGCTGTGTGTCTTCCATCTTAGCAGGAGATGACAGCGGCGGGAAAAAACCGATCATGCTTTTGCGGGAATCGTATAAGGGAAGCGGTGCGTTCACCTTGCTAAACATGAGCGATATCATGGAAACCATCACGATGATCGAGCATGAGAATCTTGATATCCGCACGATCACCATGGGCATTTCATTGTTTGACTGCTCCGACCCCGATATCGGGGTGGCTTGCGACAACGTCTATGACAAAATCGCGCGCCGCGCGGAAAAGCTCGTTTCCACCGGAAACGAGATCGAGAAGGAATACGGCATCCCCATCATCAACAAGCGCATCGCAGTGACGCCGATATCAATGATCGCCGCAAGCTGCCGTAGCCACGATTACGCCCGCTTCGCGTTTGCGCTCGACAGGGCCGCGGCCGCCGTGGGCGTCAACTTTATCGGCGGCTATACCGCGCTCGTGCACAAGGGCTTTTCCTGCGCCGACAGGCAGTTTCTTTCGACGATCCCCGAGGCGCTGGCAGGCACGCAGCGCGTGTGCTCTTCCGTCAACATCGGCACGACGCGCGCGGGCATCAACATGGATGCCGTCGCCCTGCTGGGCAGGATCATCCGCCGCGCGGCCGAGCTCACCGCGGATCAGGATTGCGTCGCGGCGACCAAGCTCGTGGTTTTCTGCAACGCGCCCGAAGACAATCCCTTCATGGCGGGTGCTTTCCATGGGCCGGGCGAGCCCGAATGCGTGATCAATGTGGGCGTCTCGGGGCCGGGCGTTGTGCGCGCCGCGCTTGCCAAGGCCGGCGACTGCGACCTCACCGGGATTGCGGATATCGTTAAAAAAACCGCCTTTAAAATCACGCGCGTGGGTCAGCTCGTGGCCGTCGAGGCCTCCAAACGGCTCGGGGTCGATTTCGGTATTGTCGATCTGTCGCTCGCGCCAACGCCGGCGGTCGGCGATTCCGTGGCGAGAATCCTTGAGGAAATGGGTCTGGAGCACTGCGGGGCGCATGGCACGACCGCGGCGCTCGCGTTGCTCAACGACGCCGTTAAAAAGGGCGGCGTGATGGCCTCTTCCCATGTGGGGGGGCTCTCCGGAGCCTTCATCCCCGTGGCGGAGGATGAAGGCATGATCGAGAGCGCCCGCTGCGGCGCGCTTTCGATCGAAAAGCTCGAAGCGATGACCGCCGTCTGCTCCGTGGGGCTGGATATGATTGCGATCCCGGGCGATACACCGGCCGAGATTATTTCCGCGATCATAGCGGATGAGGCGGCCATCGGCATGGTGAATAACAAGACCACCGCCGTCAGGCTCATCCCCGCCATCGGCAAAAGCGAGGGCGACGAGCTCTCGTTCGGCGGGCTCTTCGGCACCGGCCCCGTGATGAAGGTCAACCGCTGCTCGCCCGCGCGCTTTATCGCACGGGGCGGCAGGATACCGGCCCCGCTGCAAAGCCTTAAAAATTGATGCGTCTTTGCTCGTTTCCAGGTAAAGGAGAAGCTGGTCAATCAGGCGAATCTAAAAATAATCAGGCAAATTGTGTGATAATCAGGTATTATTTTAAAAATACTGTTAGAATTATTATTCTGTCCGATATACAATAGGGATGGATGTATGATGATCGGTGCTAAAAGGCAATAATAATGAGATATCAACAGTAATCAAGACCGGTTTATCGTTGTTTTTGGTGGAATTGATCTTGTAAACTATGCCGAAATAGTATATGATATTATGCAGACACCAGAAGGCTTTCCACTGATTTTGAGCCGGTTCCGGCCTTTTTTATTTTCTCGGGGTGATTACCCTTATCCCGGGCGTGGCTTGGGGTTATGCGGCTGTTACCCGACGAAGCCGGTTCGCGCATTCAGTTTCATTCATGCCGCCCTGTGTGTTTTTTGCAGGGACGCAAGGCGGGATAATTCCGTTACGGAGGAATGGCCATGCAGGACATCATCCAAAAGATCATTGAAATCGACCGTATGGCGCAGAAGCTTACCGATGAAACCATCGATTTGCGCAAAGAAGCCGAAGACTCGATTGAAAACGACAAGAAGCGCATGAGGGAGCAATATATCGAGAGGGCCCGTAACCGGATCCGCAAGAATTCCGATACGGAAGAGGCCTTTTTGAAGCAGTCGCTCGAAGAAATCGCGGCAAAGCGCGGGGAAGTCTCGGCGCGGCTCAACAGTACCTATGAAGCCAGACATACGCAATGGGCGGATGAAATCTACAATAGGGTTTTAGGCAGGTGACAATTCATAAATGGCCGGTTTGAATGCAAACTACGCGCTTGCGGCAAAAGTCAGGGCTATGTATGGGCGCAGGCTTATGCCGTCCGATTACAGGGAGCTTTTAAGGAAGCAATCCGTCAATGAGGTTGCGGCCTATCTCAAGCAGCAGCCCGGCTATAACGCGCTGCTGAGCGACACCAATGAAAATCTCGTCCATCGTGGGCAGCTTGAGAGCATTCTTCGCCGGCAGCTATTTGAGGAATACATCAGGATGTCCTTCTTTATTGACGAATCCGAGCGCGATTTCTATGAGTATGTCGTGACAGATATGTAGATCGACGAGATCCTGAGCTGCATCCGGTTTATCAATGCCGGCCGGCAGGGTGAGTATATCTTCAGCCTGCCCTCGTTTTTCGCAAAGCGCGCAAGCTTCGATCTTTATGCGCTCGCCAAGGTCAAGACCTTTCCCGACCTCATCGAGTTCCTGCAGGGCACGCCCTATCAGGCGATTCTCAAAGGGTTTGAGGCGGACGAGGCCGGAAAGATCGATTCCATCCGGATCGAAATCGCTTTTAAGCGCTATTTCTATGACCGTATCTTTTCTCTGATAGACAGCACCTATTCGGGCGAGGTGCGCGGGGATATCCTCAATTCGTTCGGCATGGATATCGACCTTGAAAATCTCATGATCATCCTGCGCCTGCGCAAATACTTTAACGCCACAAACGAATACATCCGTACGCTGCTTCTTCCTTATTTCTACAGGCTGAGCAAAAAGGATATCGACCATATTCTTGAGGAGACCGACGCCTCCGAGACAATGAAGGCGATCTTCGACACCTACTACGGCAGGAAGAGCTTTAAGAAACACAGCTTTGATTTCCTGGAGAAATACGGGCTTCAGGCGCAGTACGAGTACCATAAAAAGATTCTGATGTTCGCGAATTCGACGCCGGAGCTGCTCACCTCTTACATGCAGCTCAAAGGCATCGAGCTCAACAACCTCATCAATATCATCGAAGGCATCCGCTATGCGCTGCAGCCTGCGGAAATCGGCAAGCTGCTCATCGGCATGGAAGAATAACTTCCTCATGTCATATTTTTCTACGGGGCGCAATTTCACCTACAAGGTGGTTTGGTCTTATGTCAGTTGCAAAAATGAAACTGGTCAATATCGTCGGGCGGCTGCGGGATTTTGATTCCGTTGTGAGCACCTGCTGCATCAACGGCGATTTTCATCCGGAGCAGGCCTCGACAGTGCTCGACAGCTATGAGGAGTTTGTCTCCGTAGACGAGCCCAACCCTTATGTGCAGCATCTGCGCATGGCGGTTGATCTCGGCGTGCACAGCGGGATCAAGCTCGGCTTCCGCAGCTTTGACGACCTGAATCTCGACGACGACGCACTGGGCGCCTATATTGAAAAAACGCGCGACACCGTCAACGCGATGAGCGAAAAAATCCGCGCTCTGACGCAGTCGGCTGCGCACCTGGAGCAGGGCATCCAGCAGCTCGATCACCTGCGGAGCTTCAACATGTCGCTTGACGATCTGTTCTCAAGCAAATTCATCAAGGTCCGTATCGGCCGCCTGCCCAAGGAAAGCTACGCGAAGCTCGATGTCTACGATGAGGACGAGCTTATGTTTTTCTTCCCGCTGGGCGAAGACCGCTCGTACTACTGGGGCATTTACGTGGCGCTGCGCAGTGAGGCGGAAAAGATCGACGAGCTCTTCAATTCGCTTTATTTCGAGCGTATCCGTATCATTGAAGAAGCGCACGGCACGCCGCTGCAGGCCATTACGAGCATACAGGCGATGCTCGACGGCATCAAAAAGGAGCTTTCCGACACTAGGGCTGCATTTGATGATTTCTGGGACGACAGCTGCGTCTATTTCCTCAAGGTCTATTCGCGTCTCAAATATCTGCACGATTCGTTCGAGCTGCGCAAATACTCCGTTAAATGCGGCGAGAGCTTCTATATCTTCGGCTGGGTGCCTGAAACGGAGATCCCCGCCTTTGCCAAGCATTTTGAAACGCTCAAATATGTCGACTGCATCATTGAAAACGAGCAGGAAGCCGGCAGCCTCGAGCCGCCGACAAGCCTTGTCAACGGCACCGCCGCGAAGCCTTTCGAGAGCTTTGTCTCGATGTACGGCCTGCCCGCCTACAATGAGATAGACCCCACGCCGTTCATGGCCACCACCTATTCCGTCATCTTCGGCATCATGTTCGGCGACCTCGGGCAGGGCTTCATTATCCTGCTTGTGGGGCTGTTCCTGTCGATCAAAAAGAAATCGCAGCTCGGCGGCATCCTGATCCGCTGCTCGATCTTCTCGATGATTTTCGGCACGCTCTATAACTCCGTTTTCGGGTATGAGACCGTGCTTCCCTTCACCCTGCTGCCCGTGCACAGCGATTCAAGCACCAACTTCGTGCTTCTTGCCGCCATTGCAATAGGCTTTGTGCTGATCCTCGGCTGTATGGTGCTGAATATGGCAAACGGCATCCGGCAGCACAGCATCGAAAAGATCTTTTTCAGCAACAACGGCGTCGCGGGGATGGTGCTCTATGTTTTCTGTGTCGTCGCCGCCTACTTCCTGATGGGCCTCGGCAAAAACATCATTACGCCGATCCTCGTCATCCTGCTGGTGCTCGTGCCGCTGCTGCTCATCTTCTTCCGCGCGCCGCTTGCGCGCCTGCTTGAGCGCAGGAAGGACTGGAAGCCGGAAAGCCCCGGCGAGTTCTTCATAGAGTCGTTTTTCGAGCTGTTTGAGATTTTGCTCTCCTATCTTTCAAACACCATTTCATTCATAAGGATCGGCGCCTTTATCCTGAGCCACGCGGGCATGATGCTCGCGGTATTCACCATTTCCGAGCTTTTCGGCAACGGGCAGAATCCTGTTGCGCTCGTGCTCGGCAATGTGTTCGTCATCGCGCTTGAGGGCCTGATGGTGGGCATCCAGGGCATAAGGCTCCAGTTTTACGAAATGTTCAGCCGTTTCTACACGGGCAGCGGCCGCGCTTACGAGCCCGTGAAGATCAAATACGACAATTAGCCGGTTTTATTCAATTCAAATAATAGAAATGCATTGGAGGAAATTTTTATGTTTTACCTGCTTCCGCTCGCAGCACTCTTTGTCATCGCCCTGCCCCTTGGCTATGCTTTTTACAACGCCGGCAACGGCAAGAGCCCGTCACGCGTAAAAAAAGCGCTTCTGTTCAACCTGACGGCATTCGGCGTCGTCTGCCTGATCGGCGTGATCATCCCGCTCGGCGGTTTTGCTTCCGCCGCCACCATCGGCTCGTCCTCCGGTATTGACGCCGGCCTCGGCTACATTGCGGCTGCGCTTGCAATGGGCATCTCAGGCATAGGCGGCGGTATTGCCGTCGCAAAAGGCGCTTCCGCTGCGATCGGCGCCATTTCCGAGAATCCCAAGGTATTCGGTCTTTCGATGGTATTCGTTGTGCTTGGCGAAGGAATTGCGCTCTATGGCATGGTTATCGCCATCATGATCCTCGGCCATATCAAATAAGTAAACCCGCCAAATCCTTGATGAAATCAGGTGAAGCCTGTGCGCTTTTACCTTATAAGCGACAATATCGATACCTATGTCGGCATGCGGCTTGCAGGCATTGAGGGCACTGTCGTCCATAGCGACGGCGAGGTGCGCGAAGCACTCAAAGGCGCAATGGACGACAAGGAGATCGGCATCGTGCTGATTACGGAAAAGCTTGTCAGCATATGCCCCGACCTCGTCTATGACCTTAAGCTCAACCGCAGGCGTCCTCTGATCGTTGAGATTCCCGACAGGCATGGCTCGGGGCGCTCGAAGGATTCCATCACACGCTATGTCCGCGAGGCCATCGGAGTTAAGATTTGAGGTGTGCTCTATGTCCCAGCTTGAAGACAAAAAGCTAGAGAAATTCACTTCCGCGGTGCTGAAAGACGCCCAGGATCAGCGCGATACGATGCTTTCCGAAATCGACGAATACCGCAAGGCGCAGATGGAAGAAGCCGAGGAAGCCATTCTCAACGAAACCTACGTTATGATCCAGAATGAGATCACCGCGGTCAAGAATGCTCAAAGCCGGAAG
Source organism: Clostridia bacterium (assembly GCA_031292115.1). GTDB lineage: Bacteria > Bacillota > Clostridia > Oscillospirales > Ethanoligenentaceae > JARLHS01. The sequence goes on from JARLHS010000120.1 coordinate 7,511, forward strand.
GTATCCCTTGCTGAGCTCGACTGCCGCAGGAGCCTGCTGCTCCTGCGTGAGAAGATCACCGGCGAAGTGTTTGACGAGGCGGCGCAGCGCATTCTTGCCTTTACCGCCACACCGGAATATGTCGACTTCGTCTGCGGGCTGCTAAAGCAGGGCGCCGGCGACATGCCGGACGGAGAAACCGTTATATTTGTCAAGAAAGATGATCTTAAAAACGCCGGCCCCTTTCTGGCCGCCTACGGCAAACCCGCCGTCTGCGAAGCCGATGCCGGCATCACCCTGGGCGGAGCCGTCATTTTCAACCGCGAAAAGGGCGTCGTCATCAATCAGACGCTTGACGTCAGACTCAGCAACCAGAAGGATTGGTTTGCCGCTTCCTCCGGGCTTGCCATCGGCTAATTTACAATAAGGCACGGTGAGATAAAATTGTCGTCCAATAATATTATTTATGGAATCAACGGCCCTGTCGTCACGATCCGCAAAACCAAGGATTTTTCGATGCAGGAAATGGTCTACGTCGGAGAAAACAGGCTCGTCGGCGAAGTGATCGGCATCAACGACAGGCTGACAACGATCCAGTGCTATGAAATCACAACCGGCCTGAAGCCAGGAGAGCCGGTTTTCCCAACGGGCAGCCCGATGTCCGTCACGCTCGGGCCGGGTGTGCTCGCCAATATTTTTGACGGCATCGAACGCCCGCTCAGAGAGATCGAGAAGAAGTCCGGCCCGTTCATTGAAAAGGGCATCAACGTGCCTCCGCTCAATGAGGAAAAGCAGTGGGACGTCACCGTCACCGTCAAGGCCGGCGACATGCTCACTCAGGGCGCTATCTACGCCACCTGCCCCGAGACCTCGCTGATCCTGCACAAATGCATGGTGCCCCCCGCCGTGAGCGGCGAGGTGCTCTCAGCGGTGCCGAGCGGGCAATACCGCCTCAACGACACCATTGTGGAGTTAAAGGATGCCAAGGGGAACGTGCACAAGCTGACGCTCTGCCAGAAATGGCCGATCCGTACCGCGCGGCCGTTCACAAAGCGCATCCCGATCGACAGGCCGCTTCTGACGGGCCAGCGCGTGATCGACACGTTCTTCCCCATCGCCAAGGGCGGCGCGGCGGCCATTCCGGGCGGTTTCGGCACAGGCAAGACGATGACGCAGCATCAGCTCGCCAAATGGTGCGATGCCGATATCATCATCTATGTCGGCTTCGGCGAGCGCGGCAACGAAATGACCGACGTGCTTGAGGAATTCGTCAAGCTCATCGACCCGAAATCGCAGAAGCCGCTGACCGAGCGCACCGTGCTGATCGCCAATACCTCCAATATGCCGGTCGCCGCGCGCGAAGCATCGATTTATACGGGCATTACGCTCGCCGAATACTACCGCGATATGGGCTATCACGTCGCGATCCTCGCGGATTCCACTTCACGCTGGGCCGAGGCGCTGCGTGAAATTTCCGGCCGACTGGAGGAGATGCCCGCTGAAGAAGGCTTCCCGGCCTATCTGCCGTCGCGCCTTTCGGAATTCTATGAGCGCGCCGGTTATATGCTGAATTTCAACGGCACAGAGGGCTCCGTTTCGATCATCGGCGCCGTGTCTCCGCAGGGCGGCGACTTCTCCGAGCCTGTTACGCAGAACACCAAGCGCTTCATCCGCTGCTTCTGGGCGCTTGACAAATCGCTGGCCTATGCGCGCCATTACCCGGCCATCAACTGGATCTCGAGCTACAGCGAATATACCGAGGATCTGCGCCCATGGTACGATGCCAACGTCGGCGCCGATTTCCTGCGCCTGCGCGGTGAATTCACGGGCCTTTTGCAGGAGGAAAACAAGCTGATGGAGATCGTCAAGCTGATCGGCACCGATGTGCTGCCCGACGACCAGAAGCTCGTCATTGAGGTCTCGCGGCTTATCCGCGTGGGCTTCCTGCAGCAGAACGCCTATCATGCACAGGATACCTATGTCCCCATCGAAAAGCAGAAGCTGATGATGGACGTCATTCTTTTCTTCTACCATCACGCGAAAGAGCTTATTTCCGCGGGCATCCCGATCTCAAAGATCCAGGAGACGGGGCTTTTTGAAAAAATCATTAAAATCAAATACGATATCCCCAACGACAGCCTCGGCATGTTTGAGGAATACAAGAAGGATATCGAAGCGACGCTCAACAAGATTACTGCTGCTGCATAGGCAATGCGGAATGGGAGGTCATTATGAGTCTCGAATATGTCGGCCTTAAAGAGATCAGCGGTCCGCTGATTGTGCTCGACGGCATCAAGGAAACATCCTTTGAGGAAATGGTCGATATCGTTCTCGATGACGGCAGCCACAGAACGGGCCGTGTCATCCAGATCGAGGGCGAACGGGCAATTATTCAGGTGTTTGAAGGCACACGCGGCATCTCGCTGACAAACACGCATACGCGGTTCCAGGGGCATCCGATGGAGCTTCCCCTTTCAAAAGAAGTGCTGGGCAGGATATTCGACGGCGCGGGGCGCCCGATCGACGGTCTGGGCGATATTTTCCCCGATCAGCGGCGCGACATCAACGGCAGCCCGATCAACCCTGTTTCGAGGGTTTACCCGAGAAACTATATCCACACGGGCATATCGTCGATCGATGCACTGATGACACTGATCCGCGGCCAGAAGCTGCCGATCTTTTCGGGCTCCGGCATGCCGCATAACAACCTTGCCGTGCAGATTGTGCGTCAGGCGAAGATCGCCAACGACGAGAACGCCGAATTCGCGATCGTCTTTGCCGCGATGGGCGTCAAAAACGACGTCGCCGATTATTTCCGGCGTTCGTTTGAGGAATCCGGAGCACTCCAGCGCGTCGTCATGTTCCTCAACCTCTCGAACGACCCGATCATTGAACGCATCATCACGCCACGCTGTGCGCTGACCGCCGCGGAGTATCTCGCTTTCGAGCTCAATATGCACATCCTCGTCGTCCTGACGGATGTTACCTCATACGCCGAGGCGCTGCGCGAATTTTCTTCCTCCAAGGGCGAGATTCCGGGCAGAAAGGGCTACCCCGG
>JARLHS010000121.1 GCA_031292115.1 Clostridia bacterium
ATTTCGTCAGCAGAGGCTTTCCGAAATCATTTAACCCGGTGTAAAACCAGGCGTCGAACCATCCGCCGGAGTCGACGGCGCTCTGCGCGTCAAACTTGAAAATATTCCCACTATCATCATATGCAAGAAGTTCGCATTGAAACAGTATGCTTCCGCTAATTGTCTGCGGAAGCCGCCAGATATACCATGCGAGCGCGTCCGTTTCTTTTGCGCCCGTGAGCGGCGTGCGCGCGTAGTCCCATAAAAACACGCGGTCGCCCGCAAAAAGCATGTAATAGCCGCCGAAATTGAGCGCCGACGCGCGGCTCAGCGCATCCTTGCCGAGCGCGGACAGCGCCGGGGCGATATTGCGTGAAATGGATACGACGTCCCGCTCATCGCGCACCTGGGTGTGGCAGAGCGCGTAAACGCCGCCCGTGGTGTTCGCAAAGAGGAGCAGATTGTCGACAAGCCGCACGCTGCCCGGCATGTCGCAGCCGCGGCCCGCGTGGGCGAGACTTGCCGCCGCGGCCGAGCCCCCGCTCAGGTAGCCGATGGAATAAATGCTGCTCTGCTTGAAGGCGATGAGCGCGTCATAAAACCAGCCGAACGCCGTGACGGGATCGGAAGGGTCGCCGAGCGCGATGCGGCAGTCGTCGGGGAAGTAGGCGGCATTGCCCGCCGCGCTGTAATAGACCTCGCCGGGCTCCGAGGGGTTGCCCGAGAGAAAGAGCCGGCTCCCGCCGTCGCCGCGCAGGCTGCCCAGCCACGCGCCGAGCGTGCAGCCGCTGATGGGCGAGGCCGGGTGCAGGGTTTTGCTGTAGCTGGCGCTGAGGTTGTTTTTAAGCTTGTACGAGGCGGCGTCCACGAGCGCCGCGCTGAAGGAGACCGTCCCCGCGCTGCGGCTGAGCGTGGCCGTGATGCCGGAGACCGTGTCGGCCGTCTCGCCGCTGAAAAACGAGAAGGTCAGCGTGCCCCTTGTCACGGAATCATACTGCACCGTCACCTGCGCGTCATCGAGCGTACTGTCGGCGAGCCGGTAGAGCGTGGCCGTGCCATCCGTCGTGAATTGCTGGCAGACCTGCGGCGTGAGGTAGTTGCGCGCCTCATCCGCGCTTCCGCCGCCTGCCGGCGCGCAGCCGCTGAAGATCATGGGCACATAAGGCTCGATGAAGCTGACGGTGATGTCGGCCGTTGTTTTGAGCGTGATCATGTCGTCGACCAGGTACGGGCCGATCAGCAGGAATTTCCCGCTGCCGATCAGATAAAAGATGCTTCCGCGCACGCTCCATTCGGCGCTGTCCGCGCCCTGCGCGTCGTATTCGACATTGCTCGCCGGCAGAAGCGTGCACGGCCCTAGGCTGTAATCAGCATAGCTTTTTACCCAGCCTCCGTTTTGATAAGCGATGGAATCCGCCACGCGCGTGAGTGACGTCCCGTCGAAGGTGAGAATGGCCTTCTCGGTCACGATATAGATGCCGTAGCTCTCATCCGTCACCGTGCCGTTTCGCGCGATGCGTTTGAGCAGCAGCGGCCCGCCGCTTCTGGGGTAGTAATCGAGGATCCTGCCGTATGCGTGCGTCAGCAGCGTCAGCAGCCCCGGGCGCAGCGTCAGAGCCCTGCCGTCATACCACATGTTGAGCATGTCGCTCGCCTGATTGGCGGCGAGGCACGTTTTGTCGTCACACAGATTGAGCCCGCCGTCGCATGTGAAGCGCACCGTCACCTCGGGCGCCGCCTTTTGTCTTGCCGGGATCTTCATATTCTCATTCCCTTCCGCCCGTCAGCCGGAGAAGCTGCCGTCCCGCAGCACGCCGTAATAATCCGTGATCGCGGCTTCCGGTGCGCGCACACCGGGCAGCAGCGTGCCGTAATAGAGCGATGAAAAATAGTTGTAAAGCTCGGTTTCCCTGTCGGCGACGGAAAAATACATGGCAAGCCCGGCCGGCAGCACGCGCTGCGCGCTGTCGTCGCTCACCGGCAGCGTCGCGTCAAGGCCGGCAACTGTCGCCGCGCCGCCCGCAGCGCCCTCGGCCGCACCGATCTCCGAGCAGAGGATCGAGAGATAAGCGGGCGCGAGGCCCAGATATTTCGCCTCCCGGTTTTCATCCAAGAATCCGAGCGCGTTGACATGCCCGATGAGCTGGAGCGCGGCAAGCGCCGCGTCTTTTGCAAGAGCAGACATCTGTTATCACCACCTCCCTGAATATTTCCCAAAGGCCGGTTATACTGAAAGCCCTTTTCTTTTGTACATGCTGCTGAATATTCATATCTTTATCGACAGCCTGTGGGCGGGCTGGGGGCCCGCCCTTTTCCATATCACAGGCAGCGGTACCCCGGAAATTCCTACAGCACCGAGAGCACCGCGAGCGAAAGGCTCGCGAGGCTCCCGCCCGTATCCACCGAGCTGCCGACGAAGACCTTGCCGGCGTCCGAGCCGCTCAGCGTCTTCACGCGCGCGGATTCGAGCCGGCTCATCGGCACGGCGACGGTCTTGCCCGCGCTGACCGAGACGGCCACGTTGCCGCACGCGGCGAGCTTCCCGTTGCCGGCCATGACGGTCACGGTGGCGTTCTGTGCGGAGTTCGCGTTTTTGATGATGAGCGTGACCCGGTGATCGGCGTTGTCCGGCACAAAATAATCGGAGCCCGTGGCGGCTGTGGAAAGCAGCTCGCAGCACGTGGTGGAAAAATCGACAATGCTTTTGATGATTTCAGCCATATCCCTCATCCTTTCAGTCAGTTTTCGGTTCCGAGCTTCGCCTTGAGGCAGACGAGCTCCGAGGGCTTGACGGCCTTCGCTCCGTAAAGCGTATACCCCTTGATGCCCTCGCCGAAGCCCTTCTCGATTTCATACGCGCGGAAATTGATGGATTTCTGCTCCGCGAATGCGACGGCCTCTCCGGTGCGGATGAAATTCCAGTAGATCGCGCCGTCGCTGCCCGCGGCGGCGGTGTTGCCTTCGCTGTCGGTGACGGGGATGGCGTTGCTTTCAAAAACAGAGCAGCCGAAAAGCGGGCCGCGGTAGCCGTTTTTGATCTCATTGGCATTCTGCTGACCGATCATTGTGAAGGCGAGCTGCAGCCGCTGAAAGACATAGGGATGCACCTCAAGGAAGATCTCGCCGTTGTCGTAGACGCTGCCCGAGCGGATGAAGGCCAGCGCGTCCGATAGATAGCCGAGGATGTTCTTTGAAGTGAGCTCCTTCCCGGAGGCCGCCGCGTCGACGACAAGGCCCGGAGCCGCCTTAGCGACGGAGTAGACAAACCTGTCCTGCAGCACGGCGAGGTTGTTTGAGGTCTTGCCGATGATGGCACGCATCATGTCGGCATTGGACTGCACCGTGTCGATATCGTCCACCCTGAAATTGATGTATTTCTTCTGGTCGATGAAAAGCTCGAGGCTCTGATCCTCGATGCTCTCGGGGTCGTCGATGGCTCCGCTCGAGGGCAGATCCTTGATCGTTGCGCCCGTGAGCCCCTGAATGTGCACCCTGTCGCCGAAATCCTTGATCTCGCCCTCAAAAAGCCGCCAACTGTTCTGCACGCCGACGACCTTGACGTCGCGGTCGAGCAGCAACTGTGAAGACCAGACTTCGGGTTTGAAATTTGCAAAGCTCATGCCTTACCACTCCACTTCTTCATCAATTCAAAAATTTTGCCGCTGCGGATGAGTTTCTCGCGAAGCTGCGGGGGCAGCCTGTCCCATTCCTTCGAGGTGTAATAGTCCTTCTCGGTCGCCTGGCCTCCCGCAAGGCTGCCGAGCGAATCGCGTTCGTTGCTGCGGTTGGCTTCCTGCGCCGCGAGCTGCGCGCGAAGCTCGTCGCACAGTGCGCGTGTGCGTTTGAGGTCATAGAGCCGGTAGGCCTCAAGCGGCGTCATGCCCCCGCGGGCGAGCTCTGTCACCTCGTCGGGGATCGTGAGCCTGCCGTCACGCACGACCTCGGGGTATTCGCGCAACAGCGACTCCAGGGCGCCGGGCTGGCCGCCGGCATCCTCCGGCGCTGCGCCCGCGGCTTCATCCGCGTCCGCGTCGCTCTCCGCCATGGCGGGCGGGGCGGCTTCGCAGTCGGATGTGGCCTTACCGGGTTGGCCGTCCGCCGTGTCTCCCGCGTCACCGGGCGCGGCTGAATCCGACACCGCGTGAAGGTATCTCGCGATGTCGTTCTCGCCCGAGCGCGCCGCGAGCTGCTTGACATAATCGTACGAGGGGCGGATCCTGTCGTAGTCGAGCCCCTTTTCCGCCGCCGTGAGAAGCTCCTCGAGCGTGAGGGCGCGGGCCTGCTTGTTGTGCTTCACGCGATAGGTCTTTTCCGCCTCGCCCGGTCTGGGAGTGCCGGGCTGCTGCCCGTCAGGCTGCGTGTCACTGCGGCTCTGGCTGGCCGTTGTCTCCTCCATTGAGCACATCTCCTCTACTTTGATTGGCGGTGGCCTCGCCGCCGCCCGCGAGCTGCGCCAGGAGCGATTCGCGCATCGGCAGGTAGCCGTCGGGCAGGCGCTCGATGTATTGCCGTACGGTGAGCATGCCGGCTTCGAAAAGCTTCCCCAGCGTATCGACCGAGGCGATTTCGCTCCAGGCCGTCGCGGGGCCGATGTCGATTCTGACCGCCCACAGCCGGCTTTTCAGGCGCGAGGCGTCGAAGAGAGCCGGGCCGCCGCTCCTCCTCGGGTTGACCCATCGCGGCACCGTCTGGTAGGCCGCCAGCAGATCAAGCCAGTTGCGCGCGAAATCCTCGAGCATCGAGTAAAAACGGGATTTGATCGTTTCAATCGGGATGCTTGCCGCCTCGCGCGCCAGCACGAGCGCGCTGGTGTTGGTGGGGTTGACGTTGCCGAGCGATACGTCCGACAAGCCCTCCATCTCAAGGGTCGTGCGCATCAGACGCTCGGGCAGGTTGTAGGCATCCTGGGGCAGCGCGGGCGGCGCGAGGTATTTCGCGGCGGCGTTAACGTCTCCGTTGACGGCAATGGCCGTGCCCACCGCGGTGCTCCACGCCTTGATCATGCCCTGGTTAAAAAGCGGCTTCGGGCAGGCCGACTGCATGGTGAAAAGCATCGCCATCGCATACATCTGGTTGATGTATCGCTGCACGGGGATCAGCCCCGTGACCTCCGCGCGGCCGTGGCAGCAGCCTTTGCGCCTTTCCCAGTTCATCAGCGCAATCGGATAGCGCGTGAGCCGCGTATCCCACAGCGGCCGCACGACGGCGCTGCGTGTGCATTTCTGTGCGAAAATGTGCCCGCTCGCCTCGTCGCGGTAAAGATACAGTAGCGTGACGCATTTCCCTGCGCCCCCGAGCTCCAGCTGCGAGAGGTCGCCGCTCTGCCACTCGGTTTCGGCGTCGGCAGCGATCACTTCGGGCTGCACGGGCACGCCGCACCGCCGCGCCTCAAGCAGCACATTCGCCACGGGCTCGCGGCGCGCGATGAGGATATTGGGCTGCCTTTGCACGTCGCGCTCGTTGGGGTTCCCGGGGTAATAGTTGACATTGTCGATGGCCTCGACGCAGATGCACCCCGCCGCCGACTGGCCTGTGGGCGCGGCCGCGTCCCAGTAGCTGTAAAGCAAGAAG
>JARLHS010000122.1 GCA_031292115.1 Clostridia bacterium
ACCAAAAGTTCTTTACTTCAGGGGATTGCTTTATAATAATAAAGTTGCCGGATGACAACCTGCGTTAATATTCCTAATACTTCCAGTAACTAGATATCATATTCCTTAATCTCGCAATTGCGTAATCGGTATGCATAAAATTCTTCATTTGACAGATCATTAAAATATGTCTCGATCACTCGACATACGCCGCCATGGCTCACAAGAAGAACATTCTGAGCCGGTGATTTTTCTTTTAGCTCATCAATCAAATTAAATACTCTATGTGCTACCTGAACCATGGACTCGCCTTCAGGATATCGGCATACCAATTTCTTCTTTGCTGCTAAAAAGTCTGCGTTGTCCCGTTGCGCGCCTTCAAATATGCCATAGTTTTGCTCAAGAAGTCTTTCATCAATAATACAATTCACACCGGTTGTTTCGGATATGATTTCGGCGGTTTCCCTGGCTCTCTTCATCGGCGAGGAGATAATGATATCTATTTTGTAGGCTGTAAGTTTTAAAGCCAGCTCTTTAGCCTGCTCTATCCCATTCGCGCTCAATTGAATATCGGAAGTGCCACAGACTTTGTTTTCGTAATTCCATTCTGTCTGCCCATGTCTTGTAACATACAGTTTCATTGCAATCTCTCCATCTATCGATATTCAACGATCTATCAGCAATATTATCGGAAAGTCAATTATATTCAAGCAGCCTGTGGCTGATATGAAAATCAGCAGAAAGTGCGAGGTGTTGGATGTGGCTGATTCCATATTCTTGATCCGACCACAGGGGGTCAAGATGGACGTCGTATATAAAATGATTCTAAAAAACAATAACATCTATTTTTGCAAGGTTGGCGGACAATCTTACAAAATCAGCGATGAAGACAGGTGGAGCGAGAATCTATCCGATGATGAGCTGTTAAAAACAAGAGCAAACTATAAAATAAGTCGGTTTGAAATTCAATCAGTTGTTATAGACGACTGGCCTGCTTATCGGGCAAAAAACCTGCCCGATAATGGAACGGTGATTATCAAATATGGGAACAAGTCAGAAAAATATATCATTCATCCAGTTGAAACAGCTCTGACTGTCTATCATTTTTTTACTGGGATACAGGAAATTAACATCCAGCTGATCGCAAAACAGAGGAGCAGCAATTCAAACCCGAAAATACAAACCATTCTTATACCGGTAAATAAAAGCATTAGATTCAGGGCAGTATATAGGCTTTGCAATGTACTGAATACTCTTGCAGTTACATGCGGGATCTGGTTTCTGGTGTTTCCAAAACCCTATCTGATTGCTTTCTTAGCGAATCTGCTTTTACCTTTAGTCGGATACACTATCTATCTCATAAAATTTGACTTTGTAAATTTTAAGGAGCGTACATACCGAAAAAATCCAAATGTTCTGATCATGATCGTTTTCCCGACTTTTATTCTTATGCTACGCGCCGCATTGTCTTTTCGTGTGTTTTATACTCCTTTATTCTGGCTTATTGTAGTAGCGCTTGCTGTTATCTTTGCAGGTGCAATTCTTTGTCGCACAAAAGAGTTCAGACGCAGAAAATGGCTGTTGGTCGTGATACCGCTTTTTCTGTTTTCTTATCTTTATGGTGTATTTACAATTTCAAATTGCTTTTTTGATACGTCCGTTCCGGTATGCTATACAGCGAGGATTGAGAACAAATTTGCAGGCAAGTACATATCAATTGATGTGTCTCCCTGGGGCCCCGTTTAAACATCAACAAACATAGCAGTCAATGAGCCATTTTATGAAAAAGCATGTAACGGAGGGAATGTATATGTATACTTTAAAAGGGGCCTGCTGGGGCTTAATTGGTATATCCCCTCATTAACAGATAATCTGAAAACCGTTCAATATGATATGTATCTGATTTCTGATTATTGACATATACTGCAAAATGCAAAATAGCTACTAAAAAGATCCGCCCGGAGGCTGCTGCGCACCTCTGGCGGTGCGCGCTTTCAGCCTCAGTTCCCGGCCGGATTATTGCATGCCGCCGCGCATTCCTCCGCAAGCGGACATCCGTCGCACTGCGGCTTGACACCGCAGTGCTCCTTGGCGTGGCGCACGATGAGCGCGTGGTATTCGTTAAAGAGCTCCACATCGCGCGGCAGCGCAGCCTCGAAAAGCGCGCGCGTGCCGTCGTAATCCTCCGGCAGCGCAAAGCCGAGGCGCGTGAAAATCCGCCGCGTATAGGCGTCGACGACAAAAAACGGCTTGCGCGCCGCGTAGAGCAAAATGGAGTCGGCCGTCTCCCTGCCCATGCCGTTGAGCGCGAGCAACTCTCTGCGCAGTGCGCTGCCGCGCCTGCGGTGCACGAGAGTGATTTCACACTGATATGTATCATACCACCGGCTCAGCGTTTTGAGCCGGCCGGCCTTCTGGTGAAAGAAGCCCGAGGGGCGGATGATCTCGGCGAGCTGATCCTCGGGCGTCTCAAGAATGAAATGCGGTGTCAGCTCGGGAAAGCACGCGAGTGCTTTCTCGACATTGGCCCATGCGGTGTTTTGCGTGAGGATTGCGCTCACCATCATTTCAAACGGCGTTTTGGTGGGCCAACAGCTCTGAGGGCCATAGGCGGTGAAAAGTGCCCGGTATATTCTGCGGAATCGGTTACGGCTCATGGGAAGACTCCTTCTGCCGGCCGTCAATGCGGCCGTCGCTGAGGCTCACGATGCGCTGCGCGCAGGCCGCAATGGCCGCATCGTGTGTGATGAGGATGATGGTCCTGCCTTCGGCATGAAGCTCCGCTAGGATGCCCATGACCTCCATGCCCGATCTGGAGTCGAGATTGCCGGTCGGCTCGTCCGCAAGCACAATGGGCGGTCGCGCGGCGATTGCCCGCGCGATTGCCGCGCGCTGCTGCTGCCCGCCCGACATTTCCGCCGGGCGGTGCCCCGATCTCTTGCCCAGCCCTACGCGGCTCAGCGCCTCGGCTGCGAGCCGGTGCCGCTCCGCCACCTTGATGCCGCGGTAGATCAGCGGAAGCTCGACATTTTCAAGTGCGCTCAGCGAGGGAATGAGGTTGAAGCCCTGAAAGACAAAGCCGATCTGCCGGTTTCGGATTTCGGAAAGGCGGCTGTCGGTCAGCTGAGCGACAGGCTCCCCGTTTAAAATATATTCCCCGCGCGTTGGATTGTCAAGGCAGCCCAGAATATTCATCAGGGTCGATTTGCCCGAGCCGGAGTGCCCGACGATTGCAAGAAACTCGCCCTGGCGCACTGTCAGCGACACGCCGTCCAGCGCGCGCACCTCGTTTTCGCCGGCATTATAAATTTTATATACTCCACGCACATCCACCAGAGCCGCCATCGCGCCTCACACTCCCCAAAAGCATTTTTGGTTATTATCCCCGTGCGCATGGAAAAAACACCCGACAAACTCATTCTTGATTGAAAAGGTGAATGATTCGCATTTTCAGCGCCCGCCTTGCACGGGCCGCAAAGTCCATTGACGTTTTTTCAGCATGAATATTGAATAATAGAATGAAATCCTGTTTTTCTCTTGCACTTTTGCCGGCAAAACGGTAGAATAAGAGTATTGTTACTTCGGCAGTTAAACGCGGCATGTTCTTCATGAGATTCTATCGCCGAAGGAACCTCGGCCATGTGCGGTTTTGCGCGGCAAAACAATCGCGTGGCCATTTGATTGATTTAAATACTGCGCGCCGTGTGGAATGGCCGCAGTATTGTGTAATTTTTACGGGGGGTTGAGCGAGAATGGCGGTCAAATATATCTTTGTCACTGGCGGCGTGGTCTCCGGGCTTGGGAAGGGCATCACGGCGGCTTCGCTTGGGAGGCTTTTAAAAGCAAGGGGTTACCGTGTGACAATGCAGAAATTCGACCCGTACATCAATGTTGATCCGGGCACGATGAGCCCATACCAGCACGGAGAGGTGTTCGTCACCGACGACGGCGCCGAAACCGATCTGGATCTCGGCCATTACGAACGGTTTATTGACGAAAATCTTTCGGTCGATTCAAACGTGACCACGGGCAAAATCTACTGGAACGTCATTACCAAAGAGCGACGCGGCGATTTTCTCGGTGGCACGGTGCAGGTTATCCCGCACATCACCAATGAAATCAAAGACAGAATTTACCGCATGGGGCGCTCGGGCAGCACCGACGTCGTCATCACCGAAATTGGCGGAACGGTGGGCGACATTGAGTCGCTGCCTTTTCTTGAGGCCGCAAGGCAGGCGGCCAACGAGGTCGGCCCGCACAATGCGATGTTTATCCATGTGACGCTACTGCCCTATATCAGCGGCTCGGACGAAATCAAATCGAAGCCCACACAGCACAGCGTCAAGGAGCTTCTTTCGCTCGGGATACAGCCGCACACGCTCGTCTGCCGCAGCGAGCTGCCCATCCCGGACGATGTGAGCGACAAGCTCAGCCTTTTCTGCAACGTCCGCAGGCAGGATGTCATCGAGAATCTCACCGTCAAGCTGCTCTACGAGGTGCCCCTGATGCTGGAGAACGAAGGCCTCGCCGCTTCCGTGTGCTACCATCTGGGCCTTGAAAACCGCAAGCCCGATCTTTCCGAATGGGACGGCGTCATCGAGCGCAGCAAGAATGCGCAGGGGACGGTGGTAATCGGCCTGGTGGGCAAATATGTGCAGCTTCATGACGCCTATCTTTCGGTGGCGGAATCCCTGCGCCACGCCGGCATCTTCAACGGTGTGCAGGTCGAGATCAGATGGATCAACGCCGAGCTCATCACGCCCGAGACGGTCGACGAAATGCTTGGAGACTGCGGCGGCATCCTCGTGCCCGGCGGTTTCGGAGACCGCGGTATCGAAGGCATGATCGAGGCGGCGCGCTACGCGAGGGAAAACAAGGTGCCGTATTTCGGTATCTGCCTGGGTATGCAGATGGCCTTGGTCGAATTCGCGCGGCATATGCTCGGCTTCAAGGATGCCAACAGCAGCGAAATCGACCCCAATACCACGCATCCGGTCATCGATATCATGCCCGAGCAGAAGGAAATTACCGATAAAGGCGTCACGATGCGGCTGGGGCGTTACCCCTGCAAGCTCGACGAAGCCTCGCTCTGCCGCACGCTGTATAAGAACACGCTGATTTATGAGCGCCACCGCCACCGCTATGAATTCAACAACGAAAACCGTGATCTGCTTCGCAAGGCCGGCATGCTTCTCGCCGGCCTGTCGCCCGACGAAAAGCTGGTGGAGATCATCGAGCTGCCGGCGCATCCGTGGTTTGTGGGCGTGCAGTTTCACCCCGAATTCAAATCAAGGCCCAACAGACCGCACCCGATCTTCATGGATTTCGTCCGCGCGGCGAAAGCACACAAAATGAGCTAGTTTCGGCAAGCACCTGGCTCCTGCGAATCTGCCGGAAAGCGGCAGGCCGCCGATTGCTTCAAATTGTCGTATAAAAACGGTTGACTTTTTTGTAAGATCGAGTATAATAGAAATAATAGTAAAATGCGTTGACGGAGACACGGGCATGGATTGTTCTTTCAGAGAGCCGGCGGGCGGTGTGAGCCGGCAGACATTCCTGCGATCCGCATCACTCCCGAGCAGGCGCCCGAAATTCAGTAAGGCTACCCGTGTGGGCCGCGTTAAGGCTGCAGAGCTTGTTTGAGCTCTTATGAGCGCGTTTTACACGAATTTGGGTGGTATCGCGGGCAGTTAAAGGCCCGTCCCAGCAATGGGGCGGGCCTTGTATTTTACCCATTTTTAAGGAGGAATTACGATGGAAATGCACATTGCGGAGATTGCCGAGCGCATCCGCGGCCTTCGCGGGATGCTCGAGATTTCGCAGAAGGAGATGGCGGACGTTACGGGCTTCCCTCTTGAGGAATACTGTGCGCTTGAAAGCGGATCGACCGATTTCCCGTTTACCTTTTTGATGAAATGCGCGCAGCGTTTCGGCGTGGATATCATCGAGCTGCTGACAGGCACAAACCCGAAGCTCTCGTTTTACACGGTCGTGCGAAAAGGCGGCGGGCTCCCCCTTGAGCGCAGAAAAGGCTTTGAATACAAGCATCTGGCCTATTTGCTCAAAGACAAACTTGCCGAGCCGTTTCTTGTAACCGCTCCCTACAGCGAGGAGGAGCAGGGCAAGCCCATGCATTACTCCAGACATGCGGGCCAGGAGTTCGACTATATCCTCAAAGTCAGCCTGAGGGTGGATTTCGACGGGCATGTCGAGATCTTGAACGAGGGTGACGCAGCCCTTTATGATTCGGGTCACCCGCATGGCATGATAGCCGCCAACGGCGCCGATTGCCAGTTTCTGGCCGTTGTGATCCAGGGGCCCAAAGAAGCGAACAGGGGGGAAGACAATGCAAGGCCTTCATTTGAAGTACGTAAATGAAACCTATGACGAGAATGGCGTGTTAAAAACCTTCAGCCTGAATGTACCGGACGACTTCAACTTCGGTTACGACGTTGTGGATGAGATGGCAAGGCTGGAGCCGCAGAAAACCGCCATGGTCTGGTGCGATGAGAGCGGCGCCGAAAGGACTTTCACCTTTGCCGAGATGAAGAAATACAGCGACAAAGCGGCCAATTTCTTTCAAAGCCTCGGTATCGGAAAAGGCGATATGGTCATGCTGATCCTCAAACGGCATTATGAATTCTGGTTTTCCATTGTGGCGCTGCACAAGCTCGGCGCCGTTACCATCCCGGCGACAGCCCTTCTTACCACGAAGGATCTGGTTTATCGCTTCAACGCCGCGAGCGTGAAAGCCGTGGTCTGCACGGCGATGGGCGAGATTGCCAGTTATGTGGATGAGGCGCAGGCGCAGTGCCCTTCGGTTAAAATCAAAATCATCGCCAAGGGGAAAAAGGACGGCTGGCATAGTTTCACGGAAAACGTGGAGGCTTCGTCCGAGCACTTTGAGCGCCCTGAAGAAGCCCAGAGGCCGAAGATCGGCGACCCGATGCTCATCTATTTTTCCTCCGGCACCTCCGGCCTGCCCAAGATGGGCTGCCATGATTTCGCATACCCTCTGGGGCATATCGTCACGGCCAAGCACTGGCAGAACGTAGCGGCCGACGGGCTGCATGTCACCGTCGCGGAAACGGGCTGGGGCAAGGCTGTCTGGGGGAAGCTGTATGGCCAATGGCTGATGGAAGCGGCGATCTTTGTCTACGATTTCGATAAGTTCTCGCCGGCCGATCTGCTTTCAAAGATCGAGAAGTACAAAATCACCACTTTCTGCGCGCCGCCGACCATCTTTCGTTTCTTTATCAAAGAGGGCATGGAGGGCTACGACCTTTCTTCGCTGAAATACGCGACGGTCGCCGGAGAGGCGCTGAATCCCGAAGTGTTCAACCGGTTTTACCAGTACACCGGGATCAAGCTCATGGAGGGTTTCGGGCAAACCGAGACGACGCTGACGGTGTTAAACTGGAAGGGTATGGAGCCGAAGCCCGGCTCGATGGGAAAGCCCTCCCCCCAGTACGAAGTGTCGATTGTGGATGAAGACTGCAACCCTGTGCCGATCGGTGAAATCGGCGAGATCGTCGTGTGCACCAAACACGGCAAGCCCGCGGGCCTTTTCAGCTGTTATTACCGAGACAAGGAAAAAACCGACGCCGCCTGGCATGACGGCTATTACCACACGGGCGATACCGCTTGGCGCGATGAGGACGGCTACTTCTGGTATGTCGGCCGCACCGACGACGTGATCAAATCCTCGGGTTACCGCATCGGGCCCTTCGAAATCGAGAGCGTGCTCATGGAGCACCCGGCCGTGCTGGAATGCGCCGTCACCGGCGTGCCCGACCCCGTGCGCGGGCAGGTCGTGAAGGCAACGGTTGTGCTGACGAGGAGTTATGAGCCCTCCGAAGAGCTGGCCAAGGAAATACAGGATTATGTCAAGCACGCCACCGCGCCTTATAAATACCCGCGCGTGATTGAATTCGTCAAGGAGCTGCCGAAGACCATCAGCGGAAAGATCCGCCGCGTCGAAATCAGGGATAAGGACGAGCACAAGGCGGAATAAAGAGCGCCTTCGGAAACCGGCTGTTGAATGCCTGCTGAATCCATCGCGTAGCGATAGATTCAGCAGGCATTATGCGATGCCCGGCATTTTCACCGTTTACATTGACTCCGGCGCGGAGTATGATAGAGGGGCAAGGCCGCGCCGGGGAGCCCCGCCGTGCGGCTTTCAGCTTTTGTGTCCGTCATCGAAGGTGTCGGGACTCTGTTTGCCGGAGGATGATCGTTTTTGAATCTGCTCAGACGCTATGCCGGAAAGTATCTCCGGCTTTTTATCTGCGCCATCGCATTTCTATCGCTGGAGGCGGGGTGCGACCTCATGCAGCCCACCGTAATGTCGTGGGTGGTGGATAACGGCATCGGCTCGCGCAATCTCGCTCTTGTGCTGCGCTACGGCGGCCTGATGCTGCTGATCACGGCGGTCGGCGCCTTTGCGGCCGTCATGCGCAATTTTATCTCAAGCAATGTCTCGCAGGGCTTCGGAGCCGACCTGCGCGGCGATCTTTATCAGAAGATCCATTCGCTTTCGTTTGACCAGATCGACCGGTTTGAGCCCGCGACGCTCATCACGCGGCTCACGAACGATGTCACGCAGCTCCAGAATTTCGTAAACGGCATGATGCGTATTTTCGTCAAGGCGCCGCTGATGTGCATCGGCGCCATCATCATGGCGATGCTGATCAATTTCAGGCTTTCGCTGATCGTCCTGGCCGTGATGCCGCTGATCATCGTACTCATCGTGTTCAATACACGGCTCGCGTTCCCGTTTTTCCGCAGGCTTCAGGGCGCGATCGACCGGGTCAACGGCGTAATGCGCGAGTTCCTTTCGGGCATCCGCGTCGTGCGCGCCTTCAACCGCTCCGGTTTCGAGCAGCAGCGGTTCAATGAGGCAAATGCCGGGCTGTCGGATATCCAGAAGAGCGCGATGCGCACGATGGCGGTTTTTTCGCCGGGCATTGCGCTTGCCGTCAACCTTGGCGCGGCCGCCGTGCTCTGGGCGGGCGGCTACAGGGTCAACGGCGGCTCCATGCGGGTGGGGCAGGTCATGGCTTTCGCCAATTATATGATACAGATCCTCTCGGCGCTGATGATGATCTCCTCGGTTTTTACGAATTTCGTGCGCGCGAAGGCCTCCACGCAGCGCATTGACGAGGTGATGCGCGCGCAGAGCAGCATTGTGAAGCCCGAAAGCCCCGTTGCGCCGCAGTGCACGGAAATCGCGTTTGAAGACGTCACGTTCCGCTACAGCGGCGCCGACGAGCCCGCGCTGCGCTCGCTGAGCTTCCGCTGCGGCGTGGGTGAAACAGTGGGCGTCATCGGCACCACGGGCTCAGGCAAGACGAGCCTCGTGAGCCTCATCCCGCGATTTTACGATGCGACGCAGGGCACCGTGCGCATCGGCGGCACCGATATCCGGCTGCTCGACGATACGGCGCTGCGCGAGAAGGTCGCGGTCGTGCCGCAGAAGAATACGCTCTTCACGGGCACAATCGCAGAAAATATACGCTGGGGCAACCCTTCGGCCACCGATGAAGAGGTGCGCAGGGCTGCCGCGGCGGCACAGGCCGACGAATTCATCGAAGACTTCCCCGAAGGCTACGGCACCGTGCTCGGACAGGGCGGCGTGAATCTCTCGGGCGGGCAGAAGCAGCGCATCTCGATCGCCCGGGCGCTTGTGCGGCGGCCCGAGATTCTGATCCTCGACGACTGCACGAGCGCCGTCGACGTCATCACCGAGGCAAAGATCCGCCAGGGGCTGCGGCAGCTGCAGCATAGCCTCATCTGCATCATCATCAGCCAGCGCATCGCATCCGTCATGGCGGCCGACAGGATCCTTGTGCTCTCGGGCGGCGAGCTCATGGGTGCCGGCAGCCACGCGGAGCTGCTGCAGAGCTGCCCGATCTACCGCGATATCTATGAATCACAGTACGGCAGGGGCGACCTGCCCGGCGCGGGGGGTGACCGCTGATGGCACGCGGAGAATCACAGCAGCCTCCGGTCAGTATGCCCTCCTACCTCACGGGCCGCGGCGGCATGCGCGGCGGGCGCGGAGCTCCCGTGGTGAAGCCGAAGAATTTCAGGGGGACTTTCCGGCGCATTCTCGGCTATTTTGCGGGGGAGAAGCCGCTGCTCGCGGTTATCGCCGTTTTTATCATCATCGACAGCGCTATCGGCCTCGCCGTACCTTACCTGACGGGCCGCGCGATCGATGCAATGTCCGGCGGGGCGGGGCATGTCAATTTCGGCCTGCTCGGCACGATTGTCTGCGTGCTGCTTGCCGCCTATGGCGTCGACGCCGTCGTCGTTTTCCTCCAGAGCTTCCTGATGGCCGGTGTGTCGCAGCGGATTGTCAGATTGCTGCGCTCGGCGCTGTTTGAAAAGCTCCAGCGCCTGCCCATCGCGTTTTTTGACTCGAGCCCGCACGGAGACCTGATGAGCCGGCTCACCAACGATATCGACAATATCAGCACGACGATCTCGACCAGCCTTGCGTCGCTGATATCGGATGTGATCGGCATCCTCGGCGCGTTTATTATGATGCTCGTCATCAATCCGCTACTGACGCTCGCGGCAATGATCACGGTGCCGCTTGTGTTCCTGCTCTCGCGCGTGATCACGCGGCGCACGCATCTGCTTTTTAAGCGGCAGCAGGCGGCGCTTGGCAGGCTCAACGGGCATATCGAAGAAACCATCACGGGCATCGAGGTTGTTCGCGCCTTCAACCACGAGCCGCGGGCCGTCGAGGAATTCGATGCCGTCAACGGCGAGCTGCGCCGCGTAGGGCTTAGGGCACAGATCTGGTCGGGCTTCCTGATGCCGCTGATGAACGTCATCAATAACCTCGGCTTTGCGGCCGTCGCCTGCGTGGGCGGCGTGCTCGCGGTGCAGAACGTCATCACCGTCGGCTTCATCGCAAGCTTTTTGAGCTATTCCCGGCAGTTCTCAAGGCCGCTCAACGATATGGCGAATATCTACAATACCCTCCAGACCGCCGTTGCCGGCGCGGAACGCGTCTTTGAAATCCTCGATACCGGAGCGGAGCCAAAGGACGCGCCCGATGCCGCGCCGCTCGTTTCCCCGCGCGGAGAGGTCGAGTTCGAGCACGTGGGCTTCGGCTACCGGCCGGACGTCGAGATCATCCGCGATCTGAGCTTCACGGCGCGGGCGGGCAGCAGGATCGCGCTCGTGGGGCCAACGGGCGCGGGCAAGACGACGATCGTCAACCTCCTCTGCCGCTTCTACGACGTGAGCTCCGGCCGCATCCTGATCGACGGCGGCGATATCCGCGGCTATACGCGAAGCAGCCTGCAAAGCTGCTTCGGCATCGTGCTGCAGGACACCTACCTTTTTACGGGAACCATCCGTGAAAACATCCGCTACGGCCGTCTGGACGCCACCGACGGCGAGGTGCGCAGCGCCGCCGAAACCGCCGACGCAGACGGCTTTATCCGCCGCCTGCCGCACGGCTATGACACGCTGCTCGCGGAGAGCGGCAGCAACCTCAGCCAGGGGCAGCGGCAGCTCATCGCCATCGCACGCGCGGTGCTTGCAAAGCCCTCGATCCTGATCCTCGACGAGGCGACAAGCAGTGTCGACACGCGCACGGAGCTGCGCATCCAGCAGGCGATGCTCGGCCTGATGAGCGGACGCACCTGCTTTATCATCGCCCACCGTCTGAGCACCATCCGCGATGCCGATATCATCATGGTCGTCAACGACGGCAGCATCGTCGAAGCCGGAAGCCACGACGAGCTGCTCGCCAAAAAGGGATTCTATGCGCACCTCTACCTGAGTCAATTCGACAATATGGAAATATGAATAGACTTAATACCCACCGTATATTGGTTTGTATCCTTTTCGGCATTCCCGCCGATGTTATCAGGCGATAGGCTGTCAGAGGGGGATTTCGTGGCGCATGTCCGCCTGCGCAAAAATTTTATCGCTTCGCGGTGCGTATTTTACATTTGTAAACACTTTAATAGGCATGCGCTGTTGCGCATGCCTATCGACTCCCCCGCTCATTTCCCGGGAAATTGTACATGGATTATACTTTTCTCCCATTAAACTGCGGATATAATTCCGCAACTTAATGCCTGCCGCTTTACGGCAGGTGGCGGTAGCTGCCAAGAGAGCCGTTTAATACCAATCTCGCAAAAACATGACATGTTTTTGCACGCCGCTGGAAGCGGCGGTAAGAAAGTGGTTTTATCGCTTTTTTAATTGGAGATTAGTATTATACAAAACAGAGAACGATGCTGTCGGAATACCGCACGTATAGTAATTTCGACGAGCTTTTCACCTTTGGCCGTAAAAATACCCGGTAAAAAGGCGGCGTCAAGCGATGTCCCGCGCATTCAGTCCGTTCAAAGCTTCTTTTCGGAGCCGACCGTGCTGTCCTCCGACTTCTCATAGGACTGCTTGTATTCGACGGCGTCGATACGGCACCCCGGGCCGATGCGCACCTTTTCGCCGCGAACGACCGTGGCTTTGGTGTATTCGAGGTAGATG
Source organism: Clostridia bacterium (assembly GCA_031292115.1). Classification (GTDB taxonomy): domain Bacteria; phylum Bacillota; class Clostridia; order Oscillospirales; family Ethanoligenentaceae; genus JARLHS01. Next base: position 12,499 of record JARLHS010000122.1, read on the forward strand.
TCGTCCCCCTCGATGGTATCGGTTTCAAGCAATGTCTGCCGGCCGAGCACCGAGCGGATCAGGCTGCCGAGGAATTCCCCTCCGGCCTTGACGCTGATCGTGCCGCCGCCGATTTCGCGCACGGTGCTTATTGGGTGATAGAGCAGAAGCGTAACGCTGCCGGCGTTGAGCATGCCGGCGATTCGGCAGGTGCCGCGCAGACGGATGCTTTCGGCGTTACAGTCGCCGCCGAGATCGATCGAGCCGTGTACGTCGATCTCTTCGGATTGTAAGCCGCCTTCCGCACGAAACGAGCCCGAGGATTTGAAACGTTTTGCCTGCACGTCGCCGCTGATATCCGCCGAGCCGCTCACCGAAAGTCTGCCTGCCTCGCAGGCTCCGATGATGCGCGCCGAGCCGTTGATGGTGGCCGATCCGGCCTTCATGTCACCCTTGACGTTCGCCGAGCCGTTGATATTCAGAAAATCGCAGACGGTGTCGCCCGATATGCTTCCAGAGCCGTTGATGCGTACTTCATTGTATTCGCCGCCCGAGACGCTGCCGGAGCCCGAGATGCGAATATCGCCTTTTTTGGAATCTTCCATCATAAAATACCTCCCGTTAAAAAAGTTTCAGTTTGAGTTCTTCGGCATCATTCGCGAGATTTGACCTTGAAATCAGCTTCAGCCCTGCGTCGAGCACGACCGTGCAGGGGTTCGAGACCAGAAAGCAGACAAAAACACCCAGTTTGCGCGCAAGGATGAGCTCACAGCCGCCTTCCGGAAGCGCACCGCCTGCCTCCAGCAGCCGCAGCAGCTCCGCGCCCTCGTCAAGGCTGAGCATCCCCGAGCCGACGGCACGGCTGAAAACCGTAACGCAGAGCAGGTCGCCGAAGGCGAAGCTCTCCTTCTGCGGGCGCAGCCGGCGGTACATCGCGTAAAGCTCCTCCGTAACGATGTTTCGTTTTACGATCTCGTCGCCTGAAAGTAAGATGCCCGAGACAGAAGGGGAAAAAACATCGGCGAGATCGTCGAGATTGATGTCTTCCTTCATGCTTTTAATCTTCTCCACACGCGCGAGCACCTGCCGGCGCGGAAAAAACGTCTCCTGCCCCGTGAATGTGGATTTGCGGATAAACCACTGCTCGGGAATGAGGCCCTTACGCTTCCAGCGATAAAGCTGCCCGTATGAAATGCCTGTCATTTCAAGCAGCTCCTTTTTTGAAACAAGTTCTTCCTCCATTAAATCGCCTCCCTGCCTACTATCGTAACATAACACTGTTACGTTGTCAAGGTACTTTAACATATTTTCCGATCAATCAGCGCCCCTGCCGCCCCCTGTGCCCATAAAGGGCCTTGGCAAGCTGCGCCCCGGGCTGCAGGCTCGTCTTTTCCTGGATGAGCGCCGCAAGCGCGCGCAGCTGCCGCCTGGAAAAGGGCTTGATATAAATACGTCTGACCGCTCCGCTGTCAAGCGAGAAGCAGAGATATCGATAGGGCAGCAGGGCGTGACGGGGCAGGTTGATCTTCTGGCCGTCGGAGTCGTCGAACGAATTCTCAAGGTCGTACGAGCGGATTTCGTCGAAGGAAACCGAAGTCTGCGCCTGAATGATCGGATAATGTGTGGCGCAGAGGCGGCCGGGTGAAACGGAAAGACGGTATTTCGTCTGGGATACAATCACGAGGATACACGACGCCAGGAGCAGCAGCAAAACCGCGGCATACCAGAGCCGACCGCGCAGCAGAAGCGCAAGCAGGACGTAGAGGAAGAGGCCCGACATCAGGCCGAACAGGGCATAGACATACACATACCCGATCGAATGCGGATAAATGCGCGTTTCGTCCGTATCCGCTTTTTTCATTTCACGCCTCCCTCTGCCGGCTCGGCCGGAGCGTCATGGAGCTCTTTTTCAAAGCACCGGAATTCCCTGCCGCGAAAATAGACAAGGCCGCCTTCGAGGTAGCCCATCTCTCTGTAGAGCGCCAGCGCCCGGAAGTTTCCTGTGAAGGTATCAAGCCTCATCGACGAAAAGCCACGGCCCGCGGCCTGCTGCTCCGCAAAGCGGACAAGGAGCCTCGCCACGCCCTGCCGGTGGCATGCAGGCAGCACCATGAGCCGGTGCAGCAACGCGATGCGGCCGCCCACGAAGCGCCACGGCACGGTGAGGTACTCCACATTCTGCTCGGTGTTGAGCGTGAGAGAGCCCACAAGCCGGCCTTCGTGAAACGCAAGCCAGAGCGAGCCGCCGGCGATGTCGGATGCGAAAATCTGCGGGCCGGGGTAGCACGCATCCCACTGGCGGATGCCGCCGGCGAGCATATCGTCAACACAAAAGCGGCAGAGCCCGAGCACCGCGTCGAGATCCTCAGGCTGTGCTTTGCGTATGGTCAATTTATTTCCTGGGGTAAAAGCCGTCATTTCTCGTCAAAAAGCCCGGTGGAAAGATAGCGCTCGCCCGTGTCGGGCAGCAGCGCGACAATGGTCTTGCCGGCGTTTTCGGGGCGCTTCGCAAGACAGATGGCAGCATAAGCCGCCGCGCCGGAGGTGATGCCCACCAAAATCCCTTCGTTTTGGGAGAGCTTGCGGGCCGTCTCGAATGCGTCGGCATCCTTCACCTTGAAGATTTCGTTGAGCAGCGCCGTATTCATCACCTTCGGTATGAAGCCCGCGCCGATGCCCTGCAGATTGTGCGCGCCGGGCCGCCCGCCCGAGAGCACGGCCGAATAATAGGGCTCGACCGCCACGAGCTGCACAGAGGCTTTCTTCTCGCGCAGCGCCTCGCCGACGCCCGTGATCGTGCCGCCGGTTCCAACGCCCGCGACGAAGATATCGACCGTGCCGCCGGTATCTCGCCAGATCTCCTGGCCCGTCGTCCGGCGGTGGGTTTCGGGGTTGACGGGGTTGTCGAATTGCTGCGGCATAAACGAGCCTTCCGTCTGCGCGGCAAGCTCCCCTGCCCGGTTGATTGCGCCGGACATGCCCTCCTGCGCGGGCGTGAGCACGATTTCGGCGCCAAGCGCGCGCAGCAGGCTGCGCCGCTCGGCGCTCATCGTTTCAGGCATGGTGAGGACAAGCCGGTAGCCCTTTGCCGCCGCCGTCATTGCAAGGCCGATGCCCGTGTTGCCGCTGGTAGGCTCTATAATGGTCGCGCCGGGCTTTAGCCTGCCCTCGCGCTCGACGGCCTCGATCATTGCAAGGCCGATTCTGTCTTTGACGCTGCCGGCGGGATTAAAATATTCGAGCTTTGCCAGCACGGTCGCGCCGAGGCCCTCCAGCTTTTCAATGTTGCACAGCTCGAGCAGCGGCGTGTTGCCGACGAGCTCGGTGATGCTTTTCGCAATGGTCATGAGAATCATCCTTCCTTTAAAATGCTGCTGTAAATCTCCGTATAGACAAGCCTGCCGTTGATGCGTTCACTTTTCATCAGCGAAAGCGCGCCGGCCCGCGCCCTGAGTGGCGGGACAGCGGCCTCCGCGGCCAGACGCTCGAAGCCGGCCTCGGGCAGGGCCCGCCGGGCAAGCGTCAGGTGAGGCGTGTAGACGCGGTCTTCCGGGGTGAAGCCGCACGGCGCAAGCGACACGCAGAGCAGGCGGTAAAGCTGCGTGAGCTGCTGCGCCCCGCGGGGAACGCCCACCCAGAGCACGAGGCCGCCCTCGCGCCGGAAGCAGCCCAGCCCCCCGATCTCGAAATCGAACGCCGAAGCCCGCGACGCGGCGGCATCCATTGCGGCCTGCAGCGGTGCGAGCTGCGCGCCCTGCCGTTCACCGAGGAAGGCAAGCGTGATATGATAGTTTTCCTCGCGCGAAAAGTCGCCGCTGGAGCACTGGCAAGCGAGTGCGCGCGATGCTTCCCCGAGTGCGCGCTGCAATTCCACGGGCAGGCGCACGGCGATAAAAAGCCTCATAACGCCGGTACCCCGTTTCTTTAGTCTCTTGAGTGTGCGGTCACGTTGGGCATCGGTATCATTCTAGCACATCCCCCCTGCACCTGCAAGTGCGCGGGCCAATTTCACATCGCCCGGGGTTTTCACACGCGATGGATGTTACTTACGAAATTCGATGGAATTCGCCAAAAAAACTGATAAAGATTTCGGATTTGCACTATTCAAACCAGCCTGAGTATGCTAAAATGTTCACAGTGCAAAGAGGCCTGCCACCGTGGCGAAATAACTGCGGAGGGCGGGCCGCCATACTATAATAATGGAGGGATCCGCTTGCAGCGCAAAATTATTCAGGTTGAAGAAAGGCCTCCGCTCGCACAAGGCATTCCGTTGAGCTTCCAGCACCTTTTCGCAATGTTCGGAGCCTCGATCCTCGTCCCGCTGCTGTTTGGCATCCAGCCGGGCATCGTGCTGCTGATGAACGGCATCGGCACGCTCATCTACATTCTCATCACGAAAGGCAAGGCGCCCGCTTATCTTGGCTCCAGTTTTGCATTGATCTCGCCCGTGCTGCTCGTGATGGGCGGCAGTCAGAACGCCGCCACAAAGTTTCCGCTCGCTCTCGGCGGATTTGTCGTCGTGGGTGCGATTATCACCATCGTCGCGCTGATTATCTGGGCCTTCGGCACCAAGTGGATCGATATCATACTGCCTCCGGCCGCCATGGGCCCGATTGTGGCGCTCATCGGCCTCACGCTCGCAGGCACCGCCGCTTCGGAAAGCAAGATTCCCATTATGGATACCTTCGCAGGCAACAAGGTCATATATGGCGGAGATTGGAAAAACGTTACGGTCTTCCTTATTACGCTTTTGGTAGCGGTTTTTGGCTCGATCATGTTCCGTAAATTCTTCGCCGTCATCCCAATCCTGATCGCGATAGTCGTCGGCTATATCAGCGCATGTTGCTTCGGTCTTGTCGATTTGAGCAAGATCATGAGCAACGGCGTTTTTATTGCCCCTAATTTCCAGCTGCCGAGATTCGATCTCGGCGCCATCGCCATCATCGCCCCGGCCGCGCTCGTCATTGTCACCGAGCACATCGGCCATCAGGTCGTCACGAGCAAGATCGTCGGCCGCGACCTGATCAAGGATCCCGGCTTGCACCGCACAATGATCTCCGACGGCATTTCGACGATGCTTTCCGGCTTTGTCGGCTCCGTCCCGACCACCACCTACGGTGAAAACATCGGCGTCATGGCCATCACGAAGGTTTACAGCGTCTGGGTCATCGGCGGGGCTGCGGTCATTTCGATCATCATCGCGTTTTTTGGCCCTGTTTCCAATATCATCAGCTCAATCCCCGGGCCGGTCATCGGCGGCGTCTGCTTCATGCTCTATGGCATGATCGCCGCGTCAGGCCTGCGGCTGCTTGTTGAGGCGAAGGTCGACTACAGCCGTTCGCGCAATCTCGCGCTGACCTCGGTTGTTTTCGTCACGGGCCTTTCGGGCGCCTTCATTCCGCTCAGCAAGAATTTCCTGCTTTCGGGCCTCACGCTTGCGACGGTCGTCGGCATGCTGCTCGGCCTTGCCTTCTATGCTGCCGACAAGCTCAAGCTTACAAACGACAGGGATGAGCCCGAAGAAATCAAATAGCGGGAACGCGCCGCTTGCGAATACTTACCCGCATCCTGCGGGAAGAATAAGGGGAGGAGGTCTTTCAGGGCATAAACTGCCCTGAAAAGCCCCCTCCCACTCCTATACGGCTCCCTTTGCCCGCTCAGTAGCGCATCCGGTTGCGGCGCTGCTCGATCTGTTTCTGCAGCACATAGCGATAGAGCCGATCCATCTCCCTGCGGCCGATGTTGAGTGAGCAGCCGTAACGAAAGCCCCTGCCGCCGTCCTCCCTGCGCACGGTGCAGACGGTCAGGTGAATCGTCGGCATGGTCTCGCTGAAATCAAGCGGAAACATAAAACCGACAGGAAGATTTTCCATGCAGCTGAAATACAGGCCCTGCGCGCTGATATTGAGGATTGAGATCTCCAGGGGCTTTTCAAACGGGATTTCCTCGCCGTTTTCGATCTTGCTGTAAATCGCCGACCGGATATGGCAGGAGGCACGCGTGTTTTCCCTGCGCTGCCGCGAGCCCGTGGATTTCAGGCGGGTAAAAATAGCCTCTTTGGGGCGCGTTTCCCCGACCAGCCCTTCATAGCCGCATTCGCCGAGAAAACTGTTGAAAATGAAAATGTCGACCGTTTGACCCTTTTCAAGGCCGGTCTCGTTGGCGACGGCGACCTTCAGCACGCAGTTTTCGCATTCCATAACAGTGCCGTAAGCAAGCTTTTCGCCCGTTTTGCCATATATTTCGCAATTGTCGAATTCGTACATGGTTTCGGCCCCTTTTCAACATTTCCCGCTGCGTTTAACAAGGATATTATATCATTTTTTTGCGCCTGCGCACATCGTTTTTTGAAATTTTCCCACAGCGGCCAGAGTGGCCGAAGCGGTTATGCTTGAAAAACGGACGGGATGGGGCTATAATCATGTTGGTAAACCGGATTTATAAATGTATGAATAGATGGGATAGAGGGAAACCGAATTGATTACAAGGGAACAACTTGACCAGGCGCGCCGGACAGCCGCCGCATTTTTTGAAAAAGCCGGAATTGTGCTGACTGAAGAGGAGAAGGCCGGCATCGAGGTGGCGGATTTCGGGCTGGGCGATTTATGGAGGACGGGCCTTGAGGACGTGACCTACGTCAATACCGAAAGGGTCTGTGCGAAGGAAATGGTCGTGACGCCGGGGCAGACCTGCCCGGAGCATAAGCATCCGGAGCTTAACGGCAGGCCCGGCAAAGAGGAAACCTTCCGCTGCCGCTTTGGCACGGTTTATCTATACGTAGACGGCGAGCCCGTGAAAAACCCGGCTGCGGTGCCGCCGCAGGGCGTCTATACCGTATTCCATGAAATTATCCTGCATCCCGGCATGCAGTACACGCTGCTGCCGGGTACGCTGCACTGGTTCCAGGGCTGGCCGCAGGGCGCTGTGGTTTCGGAATTCTCAACCACCAGCCACGATGAAAGCGACATCTTTACCGACGAGCGCATCCGGCGGGCTCCGGAGATCGCATAGCGAATTGATATTGCAAATTCCGCTTCGGCGGCCGGCCTGCGCCTTTTTGCGCCGCCTGCCGGAGGAATTATAAAAATGGAGGCTCCGTTTCATGAAAACATTTGTTCAGTACGGCGCGGGAAATATCGGCCGCGGGTTTATCGGCGCCGTATTCTCACGCGCGGGCTACAGGGTACTCTTTATCGACGTCATTCACGAGGTCATCGACACGCTCAATCAGCGCGGCCGCTATGTGGTCGAGGTGGTTTCCCCGACGGGCAACCGTGAAGAAGAGATCACCGACGTCGCCGGCGTCGACGGCACCGACTCTGACGCAGTGGCGCAGGCCATCGCGCATGCCGACCTGATGGCCACCGCCGTGGGCGTCAATATCCTCCCGCGCATCGTGCCCAACATTACCGCAGGGCTCCGCAGGCGCTGGAAGGAAGGCAACAACGAGCCGCTTAACATCATCATCTGCGAAAACCTCCTTGACGCCGACAAATTTCTCAGGAAGCTCATCTCTGATAGCCTGGATGCGCAGGAAAAGGTGCTTTTTGAGGGAAAGGTCGGGCTTGTGGAAGCTTCAATCGGCCGGATGGTGCCCGTAATGACGGAGGAAATGAAAAAAGGCGACTGCCTGCGCGTCTGCGTGGAGCCGTATTGTCAGCTGCCGGTGGACAAGGCGGCGTTCCGGGGCGAAATCCCCCAGGTGGAAGGCCTGCGTCCGTTCTCACCGTTTGATTTCTTTATCCGCCGCAAGCTGTTTGTCCACAACATGGGCCACGCGCTGACAGCCTACATGGGTGCGCTCGCGGGGTGCGAGGCCATCTGGCAGTCTATGCAGGATCCGACGGTGCAGCTGATGGCGCAGCGCGCGATGACGGAATCCGCGCGCGCACTGTCGAAGCATTACGGCGTGCCGCTCGACGGCATCCTCGAGCATGTCGACGACCTGCTGCTGCGTTTTCAGAACGTTGCGCTCGGCGATACCGTCGCGAGGGTGGGCAGGGATCTCAGGCGCAAGCTCGCTTCCTCCGACAGGCTCGCGGGTGCGGCGCGGCTGTGCGAGAGTGAAGGCATCGCGCCCGTCTATATCTGCGCAGGCCTCGCAGCGGCGCTTTTGTTTGACAACCCCGGCGACGAGGGTACCGCTTTCGTGAAGGTGCTGCTCGCACAGGGCGGCCCCGACGCGGTTCTCGGTCAGATCTGCGGGTTTGATGCCGGAATGAAGAGCATGGAATACGTGCGTGAATACTACGCGTTCCTGAAAAACGGCGGCAGCGCGGCCGGGCTTTTCGCAAAATGCGAGCAGGCCGAGCGTGCCATGCTGGCTGAAAAAATCGTTGTGTAAAACTATGAAGGCAGCCACTTGAACAAATGCATTTAAAATGCAGGCAGCGGCGCGCCGGGTCTTGCCCCCGGCGGGCCGTTTTCAGATGATAGTAAAATCGTTCAAAAAGAATAGAATGGGTACATAAAAAAGACAATCCGGTTAAGGCCTTGAGCATTTCCGGCAGAGGCGCAGAGCAAATTTGGGTGTCTTTCTCCGACTGACGCGGGGGAAGACACCCAGCCCCTTTTGTAATCTTTTGCGGAAATGCTCTAAAGGCGGATTCCCGCGCAACGGCCCAATTTTGACGAAGGGGAGAGTACGGTATGCAGCGAGATATCAAAAAGCTTGTCGGGGAAATGACGCTTGAGGAGAAGGCCGGGCTTTGCTCGGGGATCGACAACTAGCACACGATGCCGGTGGAGCGGCTGGGGGTGCCGTCCGTGATGATGACGGACGGCCCGTACGGAGTCCGCAAGGAAACGGGGGAGCCGGACGGCCTTTTCGCGCGCAAAAGCGCCCCCGCCACCTGCTTCCCGACGGGCGCGGCGATGGCTTGCTCGTGGGATCGGGAGCTTTTGCGGGCGCTCGGCTCGGCTCTCGGCGAGGAATGCGCCGCAAGCGGCGTATCCATCCTGCTCGGGCCGGCGGTCAACATCAAACGTTCCCCGCTGTGCGGGCGAAATTTTGAATATTTTTCCGAGGATCCGCTGCTTTCGTCCGAGCTGGGGCGACGGCGAAAAAAAGATCATCGCGGCGGTTAAAAGCGGCAAGCTGCCTGAAAGCCTGCTCGACGGCACGGTGGAGCGCATGCTTAAAATCGTATTCGCCGCGCAGGACGGCCGCCGCGACGGCGCCGCCTGCGACCTTGCGGCACATCACGCTCTTGCGCGGCGCGCCGCGGGGGAATGTGCCGTGCTGCTCAAAAACGACGGCGTGCTGCCGCTCAGGGAAGGCGGGACGATCGCCGTAATCGGCGCCTTTGCCGGAATGCCGCGCCATGAGGGCGGCGGGAGCTCGCATATCAACTCGTCGCAGGTCGATATTCCGCTCGAAGAGATCAGAAAGGCGGCGGGCGGCGGAGCCGTCACCTTCAGCGAGGGCTATCGGCTTGACGCCGAAGGCGAAGCACAGGGCTCCGGTTTCGGCACCGCGTGCGAGAGCCCCGACGAAGAGCTGATCCGCGAAGCGGTCGAAGCGGCCGCTGTGGCCGACACCGCGGTGATATTCGCCGGCCTCCCCGATTTGTTTGAATCCGAGGGGTACGACCGAAGGCATATCCGCATGCCACGGAGCCATACGGTGATGATCGAGGCGGTGACCAAGGCCCGGAAAAACACCGTCGTGGTGCTGATGAACGGCTCGCCTGTCGAAATGCCCTAGCTGAGCGGCGCGGCGGGCGTGCTTGAATGCTATCTCTGCGGGCAGGCCGTCGGCGGGGCTGTCGCCGATATTCTTTTTGGCAGTGTCAACCCGGGCGGCAGGCTTGCCGAAACCTTCCCCAAAAGGCTCAGCGACAACCCCTCCTATCTCAATTTTCCCGGTGAGACCGACCGGGCGGAATACAGGGAAGGTATTTTTGTCGGCTACCGGTACTATGAAAAGAAGGCAATGGAGCCGCTGTTCCCATTCGGTTTCGGGCTCAGCTACACGGATTACGAATATACGTCCATTACGGCGGACAGCACCGACATCGCAGACGGCGACACGCTTTCGGTGAAGGTGACGGTCAAAAACACCGGCAGCGTCGCAGGCGCGGAAACGGTGCAGCTCTATGTGCGCGACGTCAGAAGCAGCGTCATCCGGCCGGAAAAGGAGCTCAAGGGCTTCGAAAAGGTGCGGCTTGAGCCGGGCGAGGAAAAGACTGTGGAATTCACGCTCGACAGGCGTGCCTTTGCCTATTATGACGACAAGGCGGGCGGCTGGGCGGTCGAGGCCGGCGAATTCGCGCTCCTTGCGGGCGGCTCGAGCGTGAATACGCCTCTGAAGGCCACCGTGACGGTGCATTCGCCC